>JBHJIY010000031.1:0-34745 GCA_050042985.1 Phormidesmis sp.
GTGTAGCAGCCATTCTTTGGTATTTCTGGGATGATCTGTCTTCGGTAACGATGAAGTTTCTTAAGGCTGGAATAGCTCAGCAATTTAGCTCACACGATTTTCGATTGGGCTTAGGAATTCTTCTCGGGACACTACCAATCGTTGTCATTGGGCTATATCTCAAACTGTTTGTGCCGGGCTACGAAGATTCTGTGGTGCGAACAACGGCCGCAATCGCAATCCCCTCGATTGTCATGGCCATTTTGCTGGCGATCGCAGAACTCATCGGTCGTCGTAAGCGCGACTTTACAAATTTAGGGCTTAGCGACGGCATTCTAGTCGGCATTGCTCAGGCTTTTGCACTAGTTCCAGGGTCATCCCGCTCCGGCTCAACACTCACAGCAGGTCTCTTCATCGGGCTGGAGCGAGAAACCGCAGCACGTTTTTCTTTTCTTCTCGGGATGCCAGCGATTTTGATCTCAGGGCTGGTCTCTATTAGGGGTGTGGTGGGGGAGGGCAGCTCAGTGGCCTTGTTGCCCCTGTTGGCTGGGCTCGCGGCAGCGGTTGTTTCATCCTACGCGGCGATCGCATGGCTCATTGAGTTTTTGAAAAAGCACAGCACCTGGGTGTTCGTATGGTACCGGCTGGCATTTGGCGTGGTGCTGTTGATTGCGATCGCAACGAATACAATAAAGAATATCTAGCGATCACAGCGCATCGCCACATCTACCTGCCCGTCATCTGTTAAGCATGAAAACGACCACCATCGCTCCGGCTAAGATCACTCGCGTAGAACCCGGCTCTATTGCAGAAGAAATTGGTTTTGAAGCAGGTGATCGATTGGTAGCAGTCAACGGAGAACGTCCCCGCGACCTAATTGACTACCGCTTTCTATGCTCGGACGAATTTTTGACGCTTGACGTGCTAGACGCTAAGGGCGTTTCGCACAGCGTAGATATCGAAAAGAAGCCCGATGAAGAACTAGGGCTAGAATTTGAAACGGCGCTATTTGATGGCCTCATTCAGTGCGTAAACCGCTGCCCTTTTTGCTTTATCGACCAGCAACCACCGGGTAAGCGAGAAACGCTCTATCTCAAAGACGACGACTACCGGCTGAGCTTTTTGTATGGCAGCTACCTGACGCTGACAAATATTCCGCCCGCAGAATGGGAGCGCATTGCCAAGCTAAGACTATCACCGCTGTATGTGTCAGTCCATGCCACAGAAAGTAATGTGCGATCACGGCTTCTCAAGAATGATCGCGCGGCCAAAATACTAGACCACATTGCTTGGTTCCAACAGCATAGACTCCAGATTCACGCGCAGGTAGTCGTATGCCCAGGCATTAACGACGGCCCTCATTTAGAGCAAACGCTGAGAGACTTAGCCCAATTTCACACAGGGGATATTCCTGCGGTTATTTCGGCCGCAGTGGTGCCAGTTGGGCTGACGCGCTTTCGCCCTGAGGCAGACGAGTTAGTCCCCGTAACTACCGACAAAGCACAGGAAGTCATCGCCCAAGTGCAGGCACTGCAAGCTGAGTTCCAAGCCCAACTTGGCACAACATTCGCCTGGCTGGCCGACGAATGGTTTTTGATTGGCCGGCAGGATCTTCCTTCCGAAAGCCACTACGAAAACTATCCCCAAATTGGCAATGGCGTCGGCTCCATTCGTCTATTTCTAAAAGAGTTCGATGAGATTGCCGACAACTTACCGGAAAAAGTGCAAAGTCCCCGTACGGTTACGTGGGTAGTCGGCAATGCCGTTGAGCATGCATTTGCACCTCTTGTAGACCGACTCAATCAAATCGATGACCTCACCATTCACATGGCAGCCATTCACAGTGACTACTGGGGGCAAGCTATCACTGTGACGGGGTTACTCACTGGGCAAGATATTGCCACACAGCTAGCTGACAGCGCCCGAAGCCAGCCCCTAGGAGATTGCGTTCTCTTGCCGTCTCTTATGCTCAAACAAAGCGACACGCAGCGGCCAGAGGACACTTTTTTTCTTGACGACATGTCTTTAGCAGATCTTGAAGATAAACTAAACTGTTTAGTATTATCAGTAGACGGTCTGCCTCAACTAGTTGAACTGTGCACTCAGTCCCAACTGCCGCTAAAGAAGTCTGTTTTACTTGGAAAACAGGGGAACATAGCAGGTGACGTGTGACTCCTCGAACAGGCCGGTTACATATACCGGTGAGTATGAACGTCAGACATTGAGCTGAACCGCACTGTCGGCTAAGCTTGGTTCTGGCTGCTGAATCAACGACCCGGCTTATTTAGGACACCTCAACTCCTCAAAATGGGTCATTTTTTACCCGCCAACGGTCTTTTTTTAGACATTCATTAAAAATCCATTGAAGTCATCAGCCCTATGCGATATCTAAAATCAGCTGCTCTCTTACTACTCACAGCCAGTAGTTCGGTCTCCTTGCTGTCGGCCGCTGCCGAAGCAGAGCAAGGCCTTCAAGACAGTGACACTCAAGAGCGCATCGATCCCTCTCTCGCAGATTCGTCCTCGGCGGTTGGGGCTGAAACCGGGGACCCTATCGCAGCGGATACTGAAATTGACGGAAACGCAATTGAAAGCGACGCCATCAACGGCTAAGGGGGGCAGGCGAAGGGCATTATGACACCTGCTGTCGACAACATGCAGGCTCCACGATTTGACCTGCTGCGTGCTCGACTGCTGAGTGAGAATGCACAGCCACTCCCTGAAGAAGTTGCCACCAGGTATGCCGCGGCCTCAAAAAGTACGGAGCTAGCAGAGACAGCGAGTAGCAGTACAGTAGTAGAAACGACAGAGGCTCCCATAGTCGCAGTCGAAGTCATCGACAATACGGAACTTCCTGGCGTTGAACCGCAGCCAGAGCGCTTCATAGAAGCACCCACCTTTACGCTAGACGACTTCAGAAACCTAGTCGAAGCAGCAGACCAAGCTCCGAGTGATAGCAGTACCGAACTAGCACAATCAGATGACGAGTCACTGCCCGTTTTAGAAGAAACAGATTCATCTATGGAATCTCCCGAAGCGGAAACCGTTGAAGAAGAATCTGAGCCAGAAGAATCTGAACCAGTGGACAGCGGTAATCTTCCCGCTGAGCCTGGCACAGAAGAAGCGGACGCAGATCCCGCAGAAGAACAGCCAGAGGAAGCACAAGCAGAGGAAACAGAGCCGTCAGAAGCAGAGGCGAGTGAAGACACACAGGCAGAAGAAACAGATGCAACGCCAGAAGCTGAAGCCGCTACAGAACTAGAGGGGTTACCCGACAGCCTATTTGCAGACCCTAATCCACTCAGCTTTCCAACCCAGGAAAGCGAAATAGACGTTGATCAAAACCCATTGGTTACGCTCGAAGAAGCTATTGCAATTGCCTACCAAAATAATCAGACCCTACAGGCATCCCTACTTTCGTTAGAGCAGGCAGAAGCAGGCGTAAGAGCAGCTAGAGCCGCCAATCTCCCAACTTTGGGGGCAGCTGCAAACCTCACTAACACCCAAAACGAAGGCTCGCGAACCACCCTCGGAGGCACAATAGAGGTGGAATACGATGTTTTTACAGGGGGCTCACGGAACGCCAGCATTCGCAGCGCAGAACTGCAGCGGGACGTCAGTACCCTCGTTGTCGAATCGCAACAAGAGCAGATTCGCCTAGCCACAGCCATCGCATACTACGACTTACAGGATGCAGGCGAACAAATTCGAATTAACCAATCATTTCTAGATGAAGCTGCTCGCAATTTGAGAGACGCACAGCTGCGACAGGAAGTCGGTGTTGGCACCCGGTTCGATACCCTCAGGGCCGAAGTGCAGTTCGCCAATGCTCGTCAGGCACTCATCCAATCACAAGGGAGCCAGAGAATTGCCCGCCGTGATATTTCTCGGCTACTCAATCTGCCACCTTCATCAGGCCTAACGGCAACTCCTGTTGAAGTGGGCGACACCTGGCCGCTCACGCTAGAAGAGAGTATTCTACGCGCGTTCCAAAATCGGGCTGAGCTAGAGCAGCAGCTGCTAGAAGCAGATATTTCAGAGCAGCAAAGACGTATAGCCCTAGCAGCTGTTCGTCCCCAGCTCAGCATCTTTGCGAACTACTCTCCCCAAGCCATTCTGGACGGGGCCACCGCTTTTGAGGATGATTTTCAAGACAGCGTATCGTTTGGGGCTCGGTTCAACTGGCAAATTTATGATGGGGGAGCCGCCCGGGCACAGGCACGCCAGCAGGAACTGGCAGGCGCGATCGCAGAAGAGCAGTTTAGCGAGACCCTCGATCAAGTCCGCTTTGATGTAGAGCAAGCCTACTTCAACCTGGAAACCAACCAGGAAAATATTTTGACATCGCAGGTCGCCGTTGCCCAAGCTGAAGAGGCACTGGCATTGGCAAACCTGCGACTGCAAGCAGGTGTAGGCACCCAGCTAGACGTGCTCACTGCACAGAGTGAGCTCACCGAGGCTGAGGGAAACAATGTTGCCGCTATTTTGGGCTATAACCGTGCCCTTGTTTCAATTGAGCGGGCTATCAGCAATGTGGCAACGCCCTTCTAAACAATCTTGCCGGGGCATACCTCAGCTGCCCGCTATACCGATATCGCTTCTGATTCATTGAGGCTAGGAACGGCTGCCTTTAGGTCGCGTGGATGAAAAACGTCTTCTTTGCAGAGCATATCAACGACTTGCTCAGCACTCAGTAACCGCTTGAGCACAACTTGGCCAATGGTGGGCTGAGTCATCGCCTTTGGCATGACTTCGACCATGAGCACTGCTTCCTCTGTTTTGTAGAGCCAGAGATTTTCGTCGTTTTCTTGAATATAAAGGGGCTGCTTTTGTAGATAGGGCTTGCGGTTCCAAGCTTGCTCATTCCAAAGCCCGCCAAACTCCCAAACTCGGCCAGTTGTCCAACTATCGGACAGGAAAAAGTATTTCATCATGTCACCATTTTCAGGGGGCAAATCGAAAGCGCTGAACTGAGAACATTGAGCACACAAACGCATCAATGCAAAAATATCCAACTTGAAAACATCAACTTCTATTTTCTAGTGGTCGGATTATTATGCATGAAACCTCAGTCCTCTGGAACGTCCTCCAAACAGATTTCACATTGTTCGATACCGTTTGTCACATTCGAGCGCATATTCAAGCCCAAACTCTATAGCGTTTTTCACTTGGCTTAGGTACATCTTGTCGACAGAAAGCCTTACGTACCATTAGGCCAAGTGAGGCGCGGTAGCCTCGGCTTGACGTTATGCATCCAGGAACTGCCATAACTCAAATTCAAACTCAAAATTACCCGGACGGAGGACCTCTTCTGAGAAGTAATAAGTGGTAGATGCACCCTGACAAGACGCTTTGATTCGCTTTTACAGCTGAATTCAAAGCGTTTTTTTTTGATTTTTTCTGGCCCCTACTCCGTGATTTGGAACCGTTTCCCGTGATAGGCTGACGCGAAAGCATTGTGAATAAGGTTAAAGGCTAATGGCTATGCGGGTAGGCTTGCTATTTGGGGGACGTTCGGGTGAGCACGAGGTGTCGATTCGGTCGGCAGGTGCGATCGCCCAAGGACTAAAAACCGGCGAAAATGCCAACAAATACGACATTATCCCTGTCCTTATCCATAAAGACGGCACATGGGCCAACAGCACTACCGCCGCACAAACCTTGGAGCAAGGCAAACCCGCTGCCCAAGACGAAGGTGATATTGGCGAGCTCCCACCCGCTGCACCTGCACCCAAGCGTTTACCAGATACGGAGCTTGTCAGCAACATCGACATTTGGTTCCCTATCATTCACGGACCCAACGGAGAAGATGGCACCATCCAGGGTCTATTGGAGGTGTTAGAAATGCCGTACGTAGGCTGTGGCGTACTGGGCTCTTCCCTTGGCATGGACAAACTAGCCTCCAAGAGTGCTTTTGCCCAAGCGGGTATTCCGCAAGTCAAATATCGTGGCGTCACCCGCTCAGAAATTTACTCAAACCCTTGTTTTTTTCCTAAAGTCTGTGATGACCTTGAAGCCGCGTTGGGCTACCCCTGCTTTGTTAAACCTGCCAACTTGGGGTCTTCTGTAGGTATTTCTAAAGCGACGAATCGCAAGGAACTGGAAGAAGCCTTGGACAATGCGGCCAGCTACGATCGTCGGGTGATTGTTGAAGCAGGTGTAGTGGCGCGTGAAGTGGAGTGCTCTATTTTGGGCAATGATGATCCCAAAGCATCGGTACTGGGCGAAACGCAGTTTACAACAGACTTTTATGACTATGAGACGAAGTATACCGATGGCGGAGCGAAGCTGTTGATTCCGTCGCCTGTACCGGATGCGGTGCGCGATCGCATTCAAGAAATGGCTATCGAAGCTTTCAAAGCTATCGACGGCTCTGGCATATCCCGTGTGGACTTCTTCTACATCGAAGCAACAGGCGAGATATTGATCAATGAAATCAACACAATGCCTGGCTTTACCGCGACCAGCATGTATCCCAAAATGTGGGAAGCTTCGGGCATCGCTTTTCCTGACCTAGTAGACAAGCTTATCCAACTAGGACTAGAGAGAGCTGGTTAGACACTTCGTAGTTCTATAAACATGCTGTCTGTAGAACTACTATATAGATGGCCATAAGCGTATGTCCGATTCAGACACTACGCTACATCAGCGTATGTTCCACTGCCCTCGAAGACACAGAGCTATCATTTTCGTCTATATCCTCATCGTCTGCCTCAAACTCTTCTGAGTCGTCATCATCGTCTTCAAAGTCTTCTTGGCTCAGGGTCATAGCACGGCTAAGCCAGTGCTTATCTAGCTTGCAGATGAGGCGTGCATTGTTGTACGCCTGACGCATGGTGAGGATGGTGTGACCGATATATTTGCCCGAACTGGACTGGCGGGCAACGATAGCACAGTCGGCAACGTCTTCTGTGACGAGGCAAATAGGCAACAACAGATCGATACTGTTGATATTTGGGTAGTAGGTGGGGACAGCGGTTTTGTAGTTTATTTGTGTCTTGAGCAATGTGCGGGAGAGTGCTTCTTCTAGGCGGTTGACAATGTTGCGGTAGGCAACAGGATCTGCATCTAGGGCGGCAGCAAAGTCCCTTTTATAGGTGTGGAATTCACTACCGTTGAGAGCTTGTGTATTTCGGTGGGTGAAGTTTGCAGGGGCATACTGGGCTAAGAAATCGACGGGCAGGCGCTCCATATTGTCTTTAATGATATGGTGCCAATCGACTTCTGGAGGACCTGCAGCAAGGTGATAGAAGACTTTAGCAGGGTCGCTCAGATAGTTGGCAGCGGTGGGAAGTTCGGTGAAACTAGCAACAAGCTTTTTACCCACCGGGCCTTCGCCAGGAACACCAAATTCAAGATCCCATTGCTGATCAGGAGAGGGGAATGGGCTGAGGAGTGCATAGATGGGTCTTAGCAGCTGGTCTAGGAGGCCAGTGTTAAATGCGCGGTATTTTTGATTGGCGCTCGTAGCAACTTTGCACTCGTGCTGAAGACGGATGAAGGTGTAACGCAGGTAGCTTTTGAGGATGGGATAAGCGAAGTTGTCGGGGGGCTGGGGGCCAAAGTACCAGCGTTCGGGGAGAGCGATCGCAGCTAGCTCACTCACCTTTTGGTTCAGCACCTGCGGCGAAAACCCTGCAAATTTTGACAGATGCACGATAGGTCGATTTTTAGGCTTAGGCACCACGGGAGCAGACACAGGCCGAGGTCGCTTGGAGAGAATTGGCCGTTTCGGTTTTGTCGTTTTTGCGCGTTTGTGCCGCAGGCGAATGTAGGCAGGATTACCGGTATTAAACTCGACGAGGTCACTTCGAGTTTTGAGAAAGGTGGAAAATTGCGAGAATCCATATGTGCGAATAGAAACCGCAGCCGAGGCAACAGTCTGATTGTTTTCTTCTGAAGAAGCGATTTCAGGGTTTGCCAGCGATTCCATGACGCTATCGACGTGGACCCAGCCATCTTCGCTGTCGAAGCGTTCTAGCGCCTGAGTCAGTCGCGACCGAATATCAATGACTGGGCGCACATAGTAGGCCGGCGCAGCACCTGGATTGTCCACGCGCTCAAGGCTAACAATATCGGGGACAGCTTCAAGCAGATAGATGAGCTTTGTGAAATCGTATTTTTCGTAGCTAAATGTAGGATCTTTCTGACGCAGCAGCGAGCCAAACTGCCCTGCATGCATCCTTTGCTTTGGCATATTGCAAGTGGCCTGATACACCAGCTGTCGAAGCTCAGCAGGGATTGAATCGTGCTCAGAGGCCAAGTCAGATAGAGGCTGCGATGAAGACGATGTGCGATGGCGACCCGCAGGCAAACTACGCCCCTCAGCCTCTGACGTCTGCCACTGGCGCAGAGTGCTCTCTTCAGCACGACGGGTCGGTCGGAACAGGCGACGAAATAAATTGGCGATCGCAGAGAACAAGGAACTCATATGGACGTGAAAAAACGAGCAGCAGTCTTTGGTTACATTCAGTGCTGACTTTTCAGTTGTTTCACTGGTTCTAGCACATACCTAAAAGGGGTAACTACACTCTAACGAGAGAATGGAAGGATAGACCATGCCTTTGGCTGATTGCTATACAATATAGTGCTGCTTTGTAGCGCTATCCCTCCTTATTTCTCTGGTAAGAATCCTATGTCAGTTCGCGACCGCATTGCGCCAAGCCCCACCGGCAATCTTCACATTGGCACGGCCCGCACAGCCGTTTTCAACTGGCTCTTTGCCCGCAATCAAGGCGGTAAGTTTCTGCTCAGGATCGAAGATACTGACCTGGAGCGCTCCAAACCAGAATATACAGACAATATTGTAGGAGGGCTCAAGTGGCTCGGCATGGATTGGGATGAAGGGCCTTTCTACCAGTCAAAACGGCTGGAGATGTACCGAGAGAAGGTACAGGAGTTGCTAGACAAAGGGCTGGCCTATCGTGCTTATGAAACGCCCGAGGAACTCAATGCCATGCGCGAAGCGCAGCAGGCAAGCAAAAAAGCCCCTCGATATAACAATCAACATCGCAATCTGACCCCCGAGCAAGTTGCAGCCTTTGAAGCGGAGAGTCGCCCAGCAGTAATTCGCTTCAAAATAGATGACAACCGGGAAATTACATGGAACGACCTAGTGCGCGGACCGGTGCGCTGGAAAGGTCAGGACTTGGGTGGCGACATGGTGATTGCAAGGGCATCTTCTGGCTCGGATGTGGGCCAACCACTGTACAACTTTGTGGTGGTAGTAGACGATGCGGATATGGCCATTAGCCATGTGATTCGCGGTGAAGACCATGTGGGCAATACGCCGAAGCAGATTTTGCTGTACGAGGCGCTGGGATTTGATGTGCCTGTGTTTGCGCATACGCCACTGATTTTGAATGAAAAGGGCGCCAAGCTTTCTAAGCGAGACGGAGTGACCTCGGTAGAAGACTTTAAAGAGATGGGCTTCACCGCCGAGGCACTAGCAAACTACATGACGCTGCTAGGCTGGTCTGCACCTGATGCACAGGAAATTTTCACGCTGGAAGACGCCGCTAAGCTCTTTAGTTTTGAGCGGGTGAACAAGGCCGGCGCAAAATTTGACTGGGACAAGCTCGACTGGATCAACAGTCAGTACTTGCATGAGAAGCCTGCCGAAGAGCTGTTGCCGATGCTGATACCCTATTGGGAAGCCGCCGAATACGGATTTGATGCAGAAAACGACAAAGACTGGCTGCTCCCGCTGACAGCAATGATTGGCCCTAGCCTCACCCGACTGAAGGATTGTGTGGAGCTGGGACATTTCTTTGCGACGCCGACGATGACTTTCAGCGAGAAAGCAACTGAGCAGCTGAAAAAAGACGGCGTGGATGAGGCGATTCAGGCAGTTGCGAATGCACTGGAGGATACGCAGATTGCAACGCCCGAAAATGCAAAGGATGTCATCAAGCAGGTGACAAAGGCACTGGGAGTGAAGAAGGGGCTGATTATGCGATCGCTTAGAGCTGCTCTAATGGGAGACATGCAAGGCCCTGACTTAGTGGAGTCCTGGATAATTTTGCATCAGCGCGGGTTTGATACGAAGCGACTGACAGAGGCACTCAAAATCGCCAAGTCTTCTTAGTCACAAGCAGTTATGAGCTAAGCAACCATCAGCACAGAAATTAGGCTAGGCGATGGTGCAATAGTGACTCAGCAATGCTGGATGATGCTTTGTGATGGCAATTTATTGCACAGTGCGGCTGTGTGATTTTTTTGTGCTGCCAGTCATCGTCCTGGCAGTTATCGTCCTTGAATAGTGCCACTTCACAGATTTCTCATTCTGCTTTGAGATTGATTCATGCCGCTGAGATTTTCTCTACATTGCAGGGCGATTCTTGAGTACCGCTATGTGAAGTCACATAAAAAATGACTCAGTCATCATCTCTCTAAGGGCAGAATGTAACGAAAGTACTGGTGCATAAAAAATCTGTCTGTGGCATCGTATCGCCGTACTCGCTCTCGGTGAGAAGGGCCTCAACACCTTTGCTGGCGATACTTTATTTGACTTTCTGCATCAAAAAATATCACCTGTCACGAATATTTGATTGCTGCATTTGAAGTATTTACGTTAAATTTAGTAAAGACAAGTCTCATAAAGCTTGAGATCTTTTACACAAGACAGATCGTTATTTGCTCTTGAGCATCGGCTGCTTCAATTTTTTAATAAAAAGCAGTTGACCTATCTATTTAACAGAGGCCACCGAGTTATGAAATTTTCTTGGAGAACAGCCCTACTGTGGACCATGCCCCTTCTTGTAGTCGGATTTTTTATCTGGCAGGGTTCCTTCGGTAGCGCCAACCCCGACGACATGGGCCGTAACACTGCTAGCACTAGCATGACCTACGGACGATTTTTGGACTACTTAGAAGCTGGCAGAGTTACCTCCGTCGACTTTTATGAGAATGGCACGACAGCCATTGTTGAAGCAGTAGATCCTCAAATCGACAATAAAGTACAGCGCTGGCGCGTAGATCTGCCGGGCAATGCGCCTGAGCTAGTAGAACGCCTACGTGCGTCGGATATTAGCATCGACTCCCATCAGCCTCGCAACGATGGCGCACTGATTGGGATCTTGGGCAATCTCCTGTTCCCCGTGCTCTTGATTGGAGGACTGTTCTTCTTATTCCGCCGCTCCAATGGAGGCGCAGGTGGCCCCGGCCAAGCCATGAACTTTGGTAAGTCCAAAGCCCGCTTCATGATGGAAGCAAACACAGGCGTCATGTTTGATGATGTGGCTGGCATTGAAGAAGCCAAGGAAGAGTTACAAGAGGTTGTGACGTTCCTGAAAAAGCCTGAACGCTTTACTGCCATTGGTGCACGCATTCCTAAGGGCGTGCTGCTGGTGGGTCCTCCAGGTACGGGTAAGACACTTCTGGCCAAGGCGATCGCAGGTGAAGCTGGCACACCCTTCTTCTCTATCTCTGGCTCTGAATTCGTTGAAATGTTTGTAGGTGTGGGTGCTTCCCGCGTCCGCGATCTGTTTAAGAAAGCCAAAGATAATGCCCCTTGCATCATCTTTATTGACGAGATTGACGCCGTAGGCCGCTCCCGTGGTGCTGGCATTGGCGGTGGCAACGACGAACGCGAGCAAACGCTTAACCAGCTGCTCACCGAAATGGACGGATTTGAAGGCAACACAGGCATCATCGTGATTGCTGCCACCAACCGCGCAGACGTCCTCGACTCCGCGCTATTGCGTCCCGGTCGATTCGACCGTCAGGTATCGGTTGATCCACCCGACATCAAAGGTCGCCGCGAAGTACTCGAAGTACATGCCCGTGATAAGAAAGTAGCTGATGATATTTCTCTAGATACCATTGCTCGCCGTACGCCTGGCTTTACCGGTGCGGACCTCGCCAACTTGCTCAACGAAGCGGCAATTTTGACTGCTCGTCGTCGCAAGGAAGCCGTCACCATGCTAGAAATCGACGACGCCATTGACCGCGTTGTTGCAGGTATGGAAGGCACACCGCTCACCGATGGTAAGAGCAAGCGCCTGATTGCTTACCACGAAGTAGGCCACGCGATTATCGCAACGATGATCAAAGCGCACGATCCTTTGCAGAAGGTGACACTCATCCCTCGCGGTCAGGCGCAAGGTTTGACTTGGTTTACGCCTAGTGAAGACCAAATGTTGATTTCTCGTGCTCAGCTCAAGGCTCGCATCTGTGGTGCTTTGGGTGGTCGTGCCGCTGAAGACGTTATCTTTGGCGATGCTGAGATTACAACGGGTGCAGGTAACGACCTGCAGCAGGTAACGAGCATGGCGCGCCAAATGGTGACCAAGTTCGGTATGTCGGAAGACCTTGGTCAGCTAGCGTTGGAGAGTGAGCAGGGTGAAGTATTCCTTGGCGGCAGCTGGGGCGGTCGCTCTGAGTACTCTGAAGAGGTCGCTTCTAAGATTGACGCTGCGGTTCGTGAGATTGTAAAGAAGTGCTATGACGACACTTGCAACATCATTCGCGAAAACCGCGATGTGATTGACCGAGTCGTTGACTTGCTCATTGAAAAGGAATCGATTGACGGCGACGAGTTCCGCCAAATTGTAGGTGAGTACACCACGGTTCCTGAAAAAGAGCGCTTTGTGCCTCAGCTGTAAGGCCTTAGGCAAGTAATGAGGGCTGGAGTGCGATATTCTCTTAAACAGCCCTTAATAAGTAGCCAACGTTAATATAGATAGTGAAGAGGGCTAGCCGCTTTGGTTAGCCCTTTTTGCTGATTTGATAAAAACTCGTACATATTGCACTGGGGCATAGCGTGCTTTGGCCTTTGCATCACCACAGGTGTTTGGCCTTTGAATCACCACAGGTGTTTGGCCTTTGAATCACCACAGGTGATAGTTCCTACGTCGACGATTCTATGCCTACTCTGTACATTGCAGTTACCAATCACGGATTTGGCCATGCGACGCGGGCGGCTTCTATTGCCGCTGAAATCCGTCAGTGCTGTAAGGCAGAAGGCATACCGCTCACTCTGATTTTGGCGACATGCGCACCTAAGTGGCTGCTCGATAGCTACTTGAAGGGTGACTACATTCACAGGCCCGTCAGCTTTGACGTAGGGGTGATGCAAAGCGATAGCCTAACGATGGATAAAACTGCCACTCTGAAGGCGGTTCAGACAATTCAGGCAAAGCAGGAAGATTTGATCGCGGCAGAAGCAGCCTTTTTGGAATCGGCAGGGGTTGACCTTGTATTAGCTGATATTCCACCTTTGGTGGCGAAGATTGCACATAAGGCTGGGGTGCCTTGCTGGATGATGGGCAATTTTGGTTGGGATTTTATCTATCGGCCTTGGGGAGAAGAGCATGAGGCTTTTCATGCGATCGCAGACTGGATTGGCGAATGCTGTAGCCACGCGGATCGCACCTTCCGAATGCCCTTTCACGAACCGATGGCATCATTGCCAAATATCACAGATATTGGGCTTACGGGCGGCAGTCCAGCTTATAGCGAGGCTCATTTAAAAGAGCTAATGCAGTGTGACCTACCCAGCAACCGCACTGTACTACTGACCTTTGGTGGGCTAGGTCTCTCTGCAATTCCTTACGAAGCTCTAAAGCAATTTCCCGATTGGCAATTTGTGACTTTTGACCGTACTGCGCCGGAGCTGCCAAATCTTTATCGGGTAGATGACCAAGCAATGCGGCCTGTGGATTGGATGCTGGTGTGCGATCGCGTCTTCTCTAAACCGGGCTACAGCACCTTTGCCGAGGCCTGCCTGCTCGACAAGGGCATGATTACTATTACTCGAGAAGGCTTTGCTGAAGCCGAGATTCTTATCAACGGCATTCAGGACTACGCGCCCCACCGAATTGTCGAGGCACAGACCTTTTTTGAAGGCGACTGGTCTTTCATGGTGGAAGACTTGCAGCCACCAAGAAAGGCAGAGAAGCTAGATAAAGGTGGAAAGACCACTGTGGCTAAGGCTGTGATTGCCCATCTGAAAAAATCTTCTCGCTGATATTTCCGGCTGATAGGTTCAATCGGACTAGTCAATATTAATAGCCTGAACCACAGGGCGGTGAGCATGGGGATAGTGCACTACGCTGAGATGATGGCGGCGAACGTCCAGGTCATCACGATTTTTAGGTGGGAGGCCTAGCACCTGTGCTAGCAGGCCTTGGATGCTAGCGATGGGTGCTATGGCCAACCCAGTCATCAGATGGCCATCGGCAGGACGAGGAGAAGAGGACAACCATTGCTGCCAAGTATCGAGAAAGTTGGTTTGCTGCCCTCCCAGATAGAGTACGTCAGAGCGTTTTTGCATCAGGCGATGCAGTAAGGGCTCAGCCCCAGCGACAGCTAGGCAAAAATCGATGGGCAAGCCCGTCACTCGTTCAGATAGCCACGAGCAGGCTTCTACAGTCAGCCCATCGCCAGGTAGTAACAAAAGCCTAAGCCCTTGCTTATTCACCTTAAGCTTTGGGAGCGATTCTCCTAGCATGGTGGTTTGGTTGAGCCGATGCAGTTGGACGATGGGTTTGGTATCCATTCCACCTGCTGTGCTCGAATGCTCAAACGTGAGTTCGCTGATCCCACAGTTAGACTGCTGTAGGCTGTGATGGTAGCAGGCAGGCAAGCCTAGGGCTGTGCTGATGAGCGCGTGAATCGTTGCACTGTGGCTAACGACTAAAACAGTACGGCCAAGGTGCTGCGATAGGCTTTTTTTCCAAAACTGCTGAGCTGATTGATAGAGCGATCGCACTGGAAAGTAGGTGTGCGTATCTACAGCGGTTGCTACTGTTGACGAATACGGAGATGCGTCAAGTGCTCTAGAAACATTGGAGAGATCACTAGGAGAAGAACCATTAGAAGCAGGAACGTGAGGAGAGGGGACGGGCAGCTTGAACAGGTGCGGACGCTGTAGCCAGCATTGGTATTGTTCGGGGAACTGTTGCCGAACATGGGCATACGGTAGGCCTTCCCAGTGGGAAAGAGAGATTTCTTTGAGCTGATAACTGATGGCAACAGACGGACGGTTGCAGGATGTATTGGCACAAACTGCTGCCTCGTCCATGGCCTGAATAATCTCGCGGGCCGTTTGTTGAACTCGCTGTAGTGGGCTGGTGTAGATGATATCAATAGGCGTACGGGCCAATTGCTCACTGAGGTAATACCCGACTCGGCGAGCAGTCTCTATACCTTTGGGCGTGAGTACAGATTCGTTTGAGCTGCCCTGGTAGCGACCTTGGTCATTGAAAGTACTGCGCCCGTGGCGAACGAGAATGACTCGAGTGAGTTGTTGTTTTATAGCGCTTTGTTGCATAGCATTCTATTGACTCATCTGAAAGGTGTTTTGCAAGGTTTGCCGTACCGTCATCAGCTCGATAGGCTGTGGAGCTTCAGGATGTTTGGTGATGTAATAGGTGTAGAGAGCGTGGTTGAGTTTTCGCTCTAATGCCATCAACAGTTTTTTGAGGAGATTGCTGCCTCTGCCAAAGGTGAGTCGATCGACCAAGGGGTTGATCAACAGTTCGTGGCGGCGACCGCCCAGCCCGGCATAGCGTTTTTTAAAGTATTTGTCTTCAACCAGGTTCCATTTTTGGCGCAGGTGATGCAGGCTGGCCAAGTCCCATGCATCGCTCCAGCGCAGCATGAAATAGGGCAGGTCATAAAGCTTAAACTCAGGCTGTTCTAGTTTGCCAAACCATTCCATCAGTCCTACTTTGTTGGCGGAGATGCCAATGGTATCGGTGGTGATAACAGCAGTGCGATCGCTATAAATAGCCCCGCCTGCTTCAGTGACCATAAAGCAAAAGTCAATGTGTTCACGCGTTGCCATCATGCCCTCATCTAAAAGGCCATGGGTGCCCTTAAAAGGTGCCGTCTCGAAAACAGCAGTGCGAACTAGCATGCAGTGAAATTCGACATAATCACATTGCACTTGGCACAGTTCGTCAGGCACGTTTGCCACAGCTTGGCCGGTAAGATAGGCAGATTGTTTTATTTTTCGTCTGAACTGTCCGTTCTTCACGTTCGTTTTGATATATGAGCGACCGCCGGCATTGTGAATGACCTGATGGGCTGGATTGCCAATGCAGGTAAGCGGACCAACAACCGCCGCACCCTTATCTTCCGCACAGCTGACAAGCTGCGTCAGCCAGCCTTTTTTAAAAATTACGTCGTTTTCAACAAAGACAACATAGTCACTTTCGGTTTGGGAAAGGACGTGGCGTAGCCCCACATTTCTGGCCTGGTGAGGAGATACGTACCTGGGTGTGCGAATGACTTTAAAGGATTTTTCTAACGATTTTTGAGTGATGTAGCGCGCTACGGGCTTGGGTGAGCACACGTCAACAAACACTAGGTCGAAAGGATATTCGGTGTTGTTGTAGAGGCTCTCTAAACACTTTTGGGTGTGGCTAAAGCGTTCTCTAGGGCCAACAACGATGGTCACATTGGGTGTTGTTTTTTGAATAGGCATCATGAGTGGGCTCTTTTATTGCTAGTGGTTCTATTGCTAGTGGTTCTATTGCTAGTGGTTCAAAAATCTACTCGCCCTTCTATCTCGCCAAACCCTTCGATAGGTTCGCCTGTGAAGGGGGCTTCGATGCCAATGCTGAATTCAATTGTGAGATCATTGGCTTCAATCTCATGGCTCAGCTCTGGCTTTATCAGCCATATTTCGTCTTCTTGTCCGAGAGGAACCTCGAGTTCTGTTGCGTCATCGAGCGCAAAAGCAGGGCCAATTTGCCACTCACTGAGTGTTGCGTCATCAATGCTGTACTCAAACTCTCCTCGAATGCGAGTGTCTGCAATAGCTGGTAAATATCCACTGAGAAGGAAGAGAATAGCCGTGAGAAAACCAATCAGATAGCTAGGCGATCGCAAGGGTTCGGTCCTTTAATTTTGTGGATTGAATCAGCTGGGCTCGCGCTTCTGGCGAGAGGAGTAATTGGCCAGCGCGGGCATTCATAGCGACTTGGCTGGGAGACTTTGCACCTGCGATCGCAACTGGAGCCACTTCATGAGAAGTCACAAAGCGAAGAGCAGCCGTTATCATCGCCTCCTCAGAGGCTAAAGACGTGCGGAGGTTTTCCACCTTCCTTAGCTTGCGAGCTAGCTTTTTCTTTGATTGCTCACTCTTGTACCATTCGGATCTCACCGTGTCGGTAAACACAGATTTTGAGGTGTATTTGCCCGACAGCAGCCCTTTGTGCAGCGGACCTCTGGCCAGCACAGCGATGTTGTGCTCTTGACAGTAGGGCAGGAACTCTTTATCCGGGCTGCGATTTATCAGAGAATAATCGACTTCTACAACACTACATGTTCCCCTTGAATTGAACAGATTTAACACATCTAGCCGGTCGGTCGAGATGCCGAAAGTCCGGATTAATCCCTGCTGCTGAAGCAATTCAAAACCGTCCAGATAGGTATCCGCTAGCTTCGGGTCGGCAAGCTTCCCCTCATGGCAAAGCATCACGTCGATATAGTCTGTTTTTAATCGGTAGAGCGAGGCATGGACACACAGCCTCACCATATCTGTCGTGGTCATAGGGACCATCTGCCCTGTGCGTCTGCCCCAGCGCCCAATTTTACTCACCAAATCAACCCGATCACGGATGCCTGCTAGTGCCTTACCCACACGCTCTTCTGACAGGCCAGCGGGAATTCCGTAAGATTCGGCAGTGTCGAGGAGGTTGATGCCCTGGTCTATGGCACTGCGGATGGTTGAGATCGCTGCCGCCTCGTCAATATGGCCCCACTGATTGCCAATGTTCCAAGTACCCAAACCAATTGCGGAAGGCTGAAAATCGGTTTTACCAAAGTCACGGTATAGCATGAAAAAAATCTCCTAATAAGCTGTCAATGATGAAAGGGTTGAGAAATGTGCATAGACATAAGCAAGAGGAACTCTCGAACTTATAGATATACAGAATCTACTGGGGATGGAAAAGAAGAGGCAGATTGTCGCGCATCGAGAACGGCTTTCAGATGCTTTTTCTGGATTGATTTCTCAGGAAACGAAGGCGTTGGATAAGAAGAAATCAGAGGAGAGTTGGCATGACTTAGCGTCAGCTGATACTGCCGAACCAGATAGCGATTGAATAGTTTTTCTATTTTGACCAGGCGTTTTTCTAGCCATTTTTGAGCAGGCTCATTCAAAAAAGTGAACTGAGATACCAGCGGTTTTATCAGCTCCTTGCGGCGACGCTGGCCCAGCTTTCTGTAGCGCTTTTGGAAGTATTCACTCTCTGCCAAGTTCCATTTTTGCTGAAAATGTCGCAGGCTAGCGCGCTCCCAAGCATCGCTCCAGCGCAGCATAAAATAAGGCAAATCGCTTAGCGACAAAGGCGGAGCGGGCGGATGGGTTAAAAAAGTCACCACAGAAGATGGCTCTAAATAGATGGGCTCACCCAACCGAGTCACCGTCATACAAAAGTCAAGGTACTCTTTGGTACAACAAAATCCTTCGTCTAAAAGGCCGATTCGATTGAACAGAGAGGTTTTCACTAGCATTGCGTGGAACTCTATGAACCCAACTTTCTGACGCGTTAGCTGATCTTTTACGTCAGCGAGCGGTTGATTTTGAGCATAGGTTTTTTCTTGAATGATCCAGTTACCGACTTCTGATAGGGTGCCACTTGGGCCTTTTTCTCCTCGAGCAAAGTTCTCGTAGGCAGCAGGCTCCATATAGTCACCACCAATGCAGTGAACAATGCTATGTAATGGCTCGTACTGACAAACCAAGGAACCCACCACCGAAGCCCCCGTTTCCTGACTGCATGTGACTAGGGCCTGTAGCCAGCCAGCAGAAAAGACGACATCGTTATCGACAAAGACGACATATGGCGTAGTAACCCGCCTAAGGCCGGCGTTTCTCGCTTGGTTAGGCGAGAGAAAGTGGGGCGATCGCACTAACTCAAAGCTTTGAGCCTTAGCTTGCGCTGCTAAATAGGCTCGAATATGATCAGGCGAATTGTTATCGACATAAATGAGGTGAAAGGGATACTGCGTATTGTCATACAAGCTCTCTAGAGACTTTTGAGTAAACTGAAAACGTTCTCTGGGAACAACAACAATCGTCACTTGCGGTTGAGTCATGGGTTTCTCCTATTTTTTAGCCATATTTCTTAGCGACCGTTCTCTCCGAATCAATAGCTGTTTGCAGTTGATATAGCGCGGCATAGTGCTGTGCCCGTCGCATCAGCGAAGCATGGGTGCCACTTTCTAATACCTGACCATTTTCGACATAAAGAATGTGGTCGAACCCTTTAGAAGCCCTTAAATCATGGGTAATCAGAAAGGTAGTCTTGCCTGTCGTCAGACGGCCTAGCGCTTCATTCACAGCCTGCTCGCTCTTGCTATCGAGCCCAACAGTAGGCTCATCTAAAATCACGATGCGGGCATCGCGAACGGCGGCTCTGGCAATCGCAATGCGCTGCCGCTGACCACCAGAAAGGGTCGTGCCACGCTCACTCATCAGCGTGTCGTAGCCTTTGGGTAGCTTTAGGATAAAGTCGTGAGCATTGGCGAGTTTTGCGGCTTGCACGATTTCCTTATCGCTAGCGCCCGTCGTACCGTAAGCAATGTTGTCTCGAACAGTCGTGCCAAACAAAATACTGTCTTGCAGCACGATACTGATTTGCTGGCGCAAAGACGCTATCTGATAGTCGCGGATATCTCGCCCGTCGATAAACACTTGGCCCAGGAGGGGATCGTACAGACGCAGCAACAGACTCACCAAGGTAGACTTACCGCCACCAGAAGGACCAACTAAGGCAGTCCGCTGACCGGCCTTTACCTCAAAGCTCACGTTATCTAAAGTCATACTGTCGCGCTCGTAGGCGAAGTAGACTTTATGAAAATGAATGTCTCCTTTAAAGGGATCTGCAATAATCGCTTCTGGCTGATCGCGAACGCTAGGGACAATATCGAACAAATCCATAATTCTCTCGCCTGAGGCAGTGGCTTTTGATATTTTGGAGGCTTGCTTCGCCAGATCTCGGGTGGGTTTGAAAGCTGTTTTGAGATAGGTGATAAATACGAGCAGGTCGCCTGGCGTGGCGCTTCCCTGCTGCACGATGATTGCACCTCGCCAAAGGACGAGAGCGGTTGCGATCGCAACCAAGATTTCAGCCGTTCGTTGAAGCCCCGCAGACAGCTGCTGCGTATGCGCACTATCTTCTAAACTTTGACGATTGTCATCTTCAAATAACTTTTCTAGACGGCTTTCGAGAGAAAGAGCCTGTACTAGTTTAATCGCACCGAGCGCTTCAGCTGCCGTCGCGGCCATAGCACTCTCTCGATGGCGCTGTTGACGAGAGACTTTTTGGATGCGTTTAGTGAGCCTAAGACTAGAGATAATAAACAGCGGAAACACCGTTAAAGCAATCAGCGCCAATTCACCATCAATCCACAGCATCACGCCCACCATGCTGATTAGCGTCAGCGTATCCACAATCAGCGGCAGTGTAGAATCTACCGTGACGCTGCGCAGCGTACTGACATCGCTAGTAATTCGCGTAATCAGGTCGCCGCTTTTGGCGCTGTAGTGAAAAGAAAGCGACAGCCGCTGAATATGCGCGTATAGGTCAGCGCGAATCTCGGTAATAATTCGGCTAGCGGCCATCGACAGCCCCACCAAGCTCAGATAGGCAGAAACAGCGCGAAACAGCGCCGTTGCGATAATGGCCAAAGCCAACACCAGCAACAACATATCCGAGTTCATGTGGCGCAGCACTGACCAATTCAGCTCAGTCGTGTGAGCTTCGGGCACCAGCACAAAATCAAAGATAAGCTTCAAGGGCCAAGGGGCTATCAGCCTCGCGAGTACCTTGGTGAGCAAGGCCAAACCCGCTAGTGACAACAGCCTCTTTTGCTTACGAATTTGTGGCCAAAATCGCCGAACAATTCGCTGCAAGCCCAATAGCGTGTGCTTGATAGTTTTTGGCCGGGTGCGAGATATCATTGGGATACGCTCTTAAAAGAGAGTGGTGTAAAAGGAGCCTGATAGCCCAGGTCAGCCTGATCGAAATCAACGAGCTTTGCTTTTGGGGTATTGGCAGATAGCGCCAGCTGATAAACCACGCTCCAGTTTTGTTGTTCTACCTTTGGAGCCAGCTGCGTCAGTGCTTTTTTTCGAGCAGCCATCCCAAACTGTTGTCGTAAGTCGGGTTGCTCTAGCAAACGACCTAAGGCAGCAGCCAAGCTATCGCTATCACCGGGGAGTACCGTTAGTCCATCGACATTGTCTTCAATCATTTCGCCGATGGCATCCACCTGGCTACCTACAATGGCTCTGGCGGCTAGCATGGCTTCTAGCAAGGCATTGGGACAGCCATCGCGAATAGACGGCATGGCAAAAATATCGATATAGGGCAGGTATGCGATCGCTTCTTGACGACTCAATTTTCCTGTTACCACCACATAGTCAGCAAAGTCACTGTGCGCTAGTACGTGCTCCCAATAACCTCGTTCTTTTTCGACAAAATCGCCCACCAGCAACAGTGTTAGTTCATGCGAGGCGCTTAATTTCCCGCAAGCCTCAATCAAATACTCCAACCCTTTTTTGTCACGGAAACTGCCCACAGAAGCAATGCCTGTGCCGTGAAAATAACCAGCCAGAGCAGGCTTGGGCAAAGTATCGAACGAAAACGGAACAATTGAGTTCCAAAATGAAGAAGACCTCGACACAATCTGGGGCACCAAAGCTCTGGCCCTGCGCATCAAGTCTTGGCTGACAAAGGTTGTCCAAGTTGAGTGGGCGAGCGTCCACCTCACCTGAGCGAACTGAGCTGGGCTAAACACATGTTTGTTGAGATCCGCGCCGCGCACACTGTTAATCACAGGTATGTTGTTTTCTTTGGCGAGGAGCGTTGTTAAAAAGCCCATCTCATTGATAAAAAAGGCATGCAATATATCGAACTGGTAGGTCCGATGGAGTTCTTTTAGCTGATCGTGTAAATCGCAGAGGTAGTCTTGAGCTTTGGCATCGACAGAGCGAACCGCTGGCTGCAATCGGTGAATCGTCAAATTGTCTTGCCGTGACGTTTGGCAGCTGGCGCGCCGAAACTGTCCGGCAGCTGCGAGCGATCGCTCAGCGCGAAAAACAGCGCGAAAAACAGCAATATGAACGTCGTAACCTAGCTCGATGAGCATGTGAGCGATGCGGCTAACCGATTCACCCACACCGCCTACGTCAGGCGGAAATTCTAGCGTGGTGATACAAACTTTCTTTTTCATTATTGGGTCTCTTAAGACGATTTTTAATGTTTAAACAGCGGTTGCAAGAGCGGGCTGTTCTGCCAGCAGCCTATGTAAATAGCCAGCTGTGTTATCAGCACCATGCAGATCGATGTGGTGGGGCGCAGGAAAATGAGTAAGAGAATAATCGACCGCAGCCTTTAGCCGTTCGGGCACCAAGTCTTGAGGCGTCAGCAAATTCACAATGCCTAGGCCCGCTAGCTTGTCAGCGCGAATACGCTGTTCGTCTGCCTGGCTAGGGTTAAGAGACGGAAGAAGGAGCGATCGCACACCTGTTCGTAACAGGTTCATAGTAGTGTTGTAACCGCCTAAACTAATCGACAAATCCGCTTGATTGAGATAGTCCAAAAGAACATGAGTATAGCGTTGCAAAGTTACATTGGGTTTGTTTTCAGCCATTTGTTGAAGCTTGGCAAACGCGTCATCGGGCATGAATGGTCCCGCAAAGGCATAGATATGGTGTGGTAGCTTGTGCAACATCAGTGGGCTAGCGGCTATTACCGCACTGAGCAGCGGATAGCCGTGCCTGCCACCGCCCGCGCTGACTACAATACTTGGAGACACGCTATCAGGAGAGGCAACATTAGGAGAGGCAACATTAGGAGAGGCAACCTCAGGAACCACAATCTCAGGAACCGCAACCTCAGCAGAAGGGTTCAGTGCTGTCGATTGCAGAAGATGCTCCGCCCTCTCTTGAGCTAGGTTTTGGGCCACATACCCTGTGTAGATAATGTCGCAACTAAGCGTATCTACTAGCGGAAAACAGTCTTCTAACAGCTGAAAATTCGGATCTGCATGTACCAAAACAGCATCGTAAAACCGATCAATCAACCGACGAATTTTTGATTCTCTTCTTTCTCTAGGCCCGTCTGGCAAAGGCTGAGTCATAATCAAATCTCGCAGACTGCACACAATGCGCACGGGCTTAGCTGATGCTTTGGCTCGCTTCAGCAGAGGACTCAGCTCGTACTTCATACTCATTTTGCTAAAGGGAAAGCACTCTGTAATCAGGCAGTCTGGCTGAAACCGTTCAAAGGTATCAAGTAGCTGTTGGGCTCTTTTCGCCTTGACAACCTCTAGAGAGTCCTCAGAATCTAACGGAACTAGCTCTGCTCCTTTTTGCCAGAGAGCGGGTAAGTAAACAACTTCTACTGCGGCAGATAGCTGAAACTGCGGCACGGCTTGTCCGCCTGTTACAAAACAGACTTCAAAGTCTTTAATTAGTGCACGGATAATTTCTCGGCAGCGAACCAAGTGGCCCATGCCAGCTAAGTGCTGGCAGTAAATCATTATTTTTTTCATCTGTTGTTGTTCTCTGTTATTTCTAAGCCGCGTTCATCTGCGGAATACTGCTATCAGCGGCAGGTTCTGGCTCTGGTGAAGTAGACTTTAATTCCGCTTCTGCCAAGCGCCCTTCTACCAGAGCGCTCACCCACTTGGCGGTGCCATTCACACCATCTAAATCCACCTCAATAGGCTGAGACACCTGCCGAAGCTGCATTATCACCGCAGTGGCCAACCACTCTGGCGTGAGTTCTTCTAGATACAGCCGCCGCACTTGTCTCAGCTGCGATAACCGCTCTGCCCGCATAGATTGCTCTTGATCACCATTCCCTGTGAAGGGCAACATCATCGCCTTTACCCCCGTCGATAGAACATTCATCGCGGTGTTGTAGCCCGCCATGCTGATGGATAAATCGGCTTTCTCCATGTAGGCCATTAGGTTTGGGGTGTAGCGATGAATGTGAACATTGGGGCGAGCACGCGCCGACGCCCACAGATCCCAAAACTTATCTGTGGGCATAAAGGGCCCAGTAAACACCTGAATGCGGTGGGGCAGTTGCCCTTCTAAAAGCTCAGCCGCCTGAATCACCACCTCTAGCAACTCGTGCCCAAAGCGTCCGCCGCCTACACTCACCAAAATCATCGGCTCGGCTTTAGCCAACACACTTTGATCCACAATCGTAGGCTGAACATGCCGCGTCTGCTGCACAACGTAGCCGGTGTAGCGCACGTCACAGGTGAGGTCAGTCACCCGTGAAAAGCTCTCTTCTAACGGATGCAATATAGGATCGCCATGAATGAGCAACTGGTCAAAATATTGATTCATCAAGCGAACAATTTTCGCTTCATGACGGGCCTGGTCTTGCTTGGTGACCACAATATCGCGCAAGCTAGAAACAACTTTCACCTTGCGAGCTTTAGCCGCTTCAATTAAAGGAATCAGCTCAAAAGAGAATCGCCTTCTGCCAAAAGGAAAGAGTTCGACCATCAACACATCTGGCCGAAAAGATTCCACCATGTTCAGAAGTGTGGCCTGCCGGGAGGCTTTCACGTCTTCTAAATCGAGACTGGGATCAACAGGCTGAAGCGTTCGAAATTCGGCATCTGACTTAATTCCAGGGAGATTAATGACCTGAACGGACGGCGGCTGCTGAAAGCCTCGGACCACTTCACCCCCATTGATAAAACACACTTCAAAGTTGTCGGTAAGGCCTCGGACGATTTCCATGCTTCGAATGAGATGACCCATTCCAAGAATGTGCTGGCAGTAAAACATTAGTTTTTTCATGAAAGTTAGCATTGCATTTGCAATGTTTTATAGGGTCGGAATTTTCATACGGCTTCTTAAGCCAACAAAACTGATTTCCATGTAGGGCTCACAGCAGGAATCCTGCGAAAGGCAGGCTGCTGCGGATGCATCACCAGCTCTCTGAGGTGACTATATACTTGAGAAAGTCCATTAAAATCTAAGCCCTCTGGAGGGAGAGAAGGATTGCTGAGCTGGGTGAGGACTGTCTCTATGAGTAAAGTTGGGGTTGCCCGCTTTGGCGAGAGCAGGGTAATCCAGCGTTTTTGGGCAAAGCGAGTTGAGCGGATGAGCTGCTCTTGAGAGGGTTTTACTCGGGGGAGGACCACTGCTCGCTTTCTGGCGGTGAGGATTTCTGTCAGGGTATTGTAGCCACCCATAGAAACAACAATATCTGAGGCCTGTAGGTAGCCAAACAGTTCATTGGTAAAGCTGTTAAAACTCACGTTAGTACAGTCAGCCGCCAGCTGCTGGAGGCCTTGGCACTGCTCGGCGGGCATTTCAGGGCCACACAATATTAGGCTGTGGAATCTCCCTTTAGATATAGTAGGAGATATAGTAGGAGATATTGCGGAAGGATTTGCGGAACCCTCTAGCGAACTATTTGAAGAACAATCTGTGGAAACAGCAGAAGACTGAAGGGACTTGAGGCCAGTGAGATAGGTATGGATAAGGCTGTAGCCGTCTTCGCCGCCGCCTGGGGTGACTAAGACTAAGCGGTCTGTAGGCGTAAGACCTAGCTGCGATCGCACCTTCACCCGATTACACAGACCCGTAGGCTTGCGAATGTAACCGCAATAGCGAACCTTGTAGGCCACTGGCAGGGGCAAGCGATAGGTCTGCACCAAATCAAACACAGACTGCATGCCCACTACCAAAATGCGATCGTAAGCGGATTGAATAGTCCGGTAGTAGCCGTATTGACACCATTCTTTAATAGTTTTTTTGGGGGTATCTAAAATGTCACGCAGCAAGAGCACACATTTGCTGTGGGGGAGATTGGTCTTGAGGTAGTGCAAGGTTGCCTTAAGCTCGCCCTGCAAGCCGGTGGGCTTTTTGTCGATGAGCAATAGATGGGGTTTGAAATGGGCGGCAGCTGACTGAATGAGCTGCGATCGCAGTGCCACCGTTTCATCAATCGACGTTCCCAAATACTTAGCAGAGAGGGCGCCAGAAGGCCCTCTATTCAGGCAAGGTAACTTAATATAGTCCAGGCCTTTGGTCAGCCGAAACTCGTGAATCATCGGGGAACCCGACACCAGCAAAACAGATAGGCCAGGCCAGCAGCTGAGCAGATGTTCGCAAATTGCTAGCATCCGGCGCAAGTTACCTAGGCCAAACGCATCATGGGAATAAACCAGCATCCTAGTCGCATTCATTCATCTTCCTCCCTTGGCATCTGTCTTCCTCCCTTGGCATCTGTCTTCCTCAAAACTGCGTCTGATGACATCGCATCTGATGAATTAAACATCGCACCTCCTTTTAAGATGAGCATGAACTTTTTATGAGAAAGCACTCATGAAAAAAGTCTCATGCAGCAAAACCTGTCCCATGCGATAGTTTTGAAGTGTATTAAGACGCTCCCTACAGCAGTTTTCCACTCAGCTTGCGCCGCGATTTTATGCCTCCTGAATCCCCTCTACCGACTGACGGCTCATCTTCTGCCCACAGCAGAAAAGCGCTGTGGCGGCGACTCTTCAATGAGACACGATCGCGCATCTTGCTTTTATACGGCCTCCTACTTTTGTTGGTAACGGGTCTCTCTATTCCCCTTTTCAGATATCTTCTATTTGCCAGTGTCGATACGCGAGTACAGCAAGATCTCAACCAAGAGCGAGACAAGTTTTTGACCAGCTATCGCGAATGGGAAAGTGCCCCCGAACAAACAACAGAACAGCTGAAAGCCTTCGTCACAGAACGGTTTAACGAAGTCCTCATCGAAGACGACAACTTTCATCTCATGCTGATTGATGGCAAACTGTTCTATTCAAATCCGCTTTATCTCGAAGAACCGCTACGCCCCAATTCCCAGCTATTTCAGCAGTGGATACAAATCGAGCAGCCCACAGCTAGCGAATACCGTTCAGGACTCCCTGACATCGGCAAAATCCTTTACACCGCCGACCCCATACGGCTAGAGGGGAAAAGGCGCGGCACCTTTATTACAGCGCACACCTCAGCAGGCGAACGACAAGAGGCCCTAGTGGGTGTCTACTTACTGATACAAATTATGGGAGTTGTTTTTTTCATATCGCTGCTGTTGTCTTGGCTAGGCGCAGGCAAACTCATGGCCCCTATTACTACTCTCGCCAGAACAGCCCGTTCCATCAGCGATAGTGACCTCACGCAAAGAATCACAACCCCAAGAATGAACGGTGAACTCGCCGAGTTGACCCATACATTCAACGCGATGATGGACCGAATCCAATCCGCCTTCGATAGCCAGCGGAGCTTCATCAACGATGCCAGCCACGAGCTGCGCACCCCTATCACCATTATTCAGGGCCATTTAGAACTCCTCGACAGCGACCCCCAATCACAACAAGAAACCATTGAGCTTGTCCTAGATGAGCTTGCTCGCATGGGCCGACTGGTAAGCGACTTACTCCTCATTGCCAAATCAGAAAGGCCTAACTTTTTGCAGCGAGAACCGATTGAGGCGTGGGACTTTACAGAAGAAATTTTTAATAAAGCGATCGCGCTGGCTACTAGAAACTGGAAACTCACCTTAGAGACTCACTCAGTGCAGTTCACGGGCGACCGGCAAAAACTCACAGGAGCACTGCTAAACCTGCTCCGCAACGCCATACAGCATACCCACAAAGAGCACACTATTGAGCTCGGCTGCCGAGCCCTCAAAAACAGTCATGATCGGGTTCAGTTCTGGGTGCGTGACACTGGCAAAGGAATGACACTTGCCGAACAGCAGCGGGCCTTTGAGCGCTTCGCCAGAGGGCCCAACCGCCGTACGGAAGGATCTGGGCTCGGGCTGGCGATCGCCAGCGCCATTGTACAGGCCCACAATGGCAAAATAGACTTAGAAAGTCAGCCAAACAAAGGCTCAACCTTTCGAATTACGCTATCTGCCTCTGAGCCTGGCCCGTCCCCCCACGGCTAGCATTATGAATCCAACTGGCATCATGAAACCGGCATCATGAAACCGGCATCATGAAACCGACATCATGAAACCAAGGAACCTTCAGGTCCGCAGGCGATAGCCTATCCCCCGCACAGTCTCGATGAGATCATTACCTAATTTTTTTCGCAAGTAGCCAACATAAACATCTACCACATTCGAGCCGGGGCTGTAGTCATATCCCCAAACTCGATCCAACAGCTGCTCTCGGCTCAGCACTTGCCCCGGATGGCTGAGCAACGCTTCCGCCAGCGTAAATTCGCGCGTGGGCAGGTCTATGGTTTTACTGCCGATAAGATAATAATTGGGAGGGTAGCCCCCTGGCCACGCAACGCTTCTATCACTGCGTAGCCGTCTTTGTCAGGCAGGCACAAATCCAAAATAAGCAGATCGAAGTGTGCATTAAGAACTTGCGTGGTCGACTCTTCTGCCGTCGCCGCCACTGCCGTGATAAATCCATGGGCCGTTAGCCCTTTTTGAATGAACGACGCAATGCGAGGTTCATCTTCAGTAATCAGGATCCTATGCATAGGCATTTCCTGGCCAAAACAGCATTTACCTTACAGTTTCACAGCGATAACGGTCATGATGTGTGGCCAATATCTCAGATCATTAACCTCGCTAGCTAACGTCAATGTGACCAGTAAGGTGCGATACACTTACAAAGTTAATCAAGCGTAAATGTAATCGCCCATGGTGGCCACCTCCAGCACAGTTCACTATCAGCAAGTTCTTCAGCTAAAGACCCAGGGAAAATCTTTAGGACGATTTACCCGCAAGGTACAAGAAGCGGTGACAGATTCTGGGGTAAAAACAGGGCTGTGCTCTATTTTTTTGCGCCACACATCCGCCAGCCTTGTAATTCAAGAAAACGCCGACCCTGATGTGTTGCAAGACATGGAAACATTTTAGGCCAAGCTGGTACCAGAGGCGAACTATTACCGCCACAGCGACGAAGGGCCCGATGATATGCCGGCTCACATCCGTACAGCACTCACCCACACCTCCGAGCAAATTCCGATTATGAATGGACGGCTAGCTTTGGGCACCTGGCAAGGCATTTACCTATGGGAACATCGCGACCGAGCGCACACCCGAGAAGTTGTTGTTCACGTTACGGGGAATTGACGAATGAGCGATCAACACAATCCCTGGGCTCAGGCAAGCGGAGGAAAACAAAAAGGCAAAAAGCACGCTGGGAAGAAAGGTGGCTACAAGCCTTCGGGAAAACACGGCGCGCGAAAGAAATTTGAAAAGCCTTATCAACCCGGAAAAAACAACATTATTGTTCCAGAGGTTGAGAAGCCTATTCCTAAGGCAAAAGGCCCGACCGTAAAAGATGGCAAACCCAAAACAAAGGGAGAGTCGGTTCAAGCCAAGAGCAACCACCGTTTGGTCGACGGCAAGATTGTGGAGACGAGAGAAGCGGTTGCCTACGAGATTACGCCGCTGAGCAATCCAGCAGATGAGAGCATCCCCATCAAAAGTAAGCCCAATATCAGCGGCGGACTTATTCCTACCGCTGCGCCCGACTTTCGCTCAGGGTTTATCAGCATCGTGGGTCGCCCAAACGTCGGCAAATCCACCTTGATGAACTACCTCGTGGGCCAAAAAATCGCCATCACGTCGCCAGTGGCACAAACCACGCGCAATCGCCTGCAAGGCATCCTTACTACGCCGCAAGCGCAGATCATTTTTGTCGATACGCCGGGCATTCATAAGCCGCACCATGAGCTGGGAAAAGTCCTAGTGCAAAATGCGCGCATCGCCGTCAACTCTGTTGATGTTGTGCTGTTTGTTGTAGAAGCGACTTCTCCAGCGGGGCGAGGAGATTTATTTGTAGCCAATCTGGTAGCACAGACAAGTGGCCCAGTAGTGCTCGGGCTCAATAAGCTTGATCAGCTGCCAGAAGGTGGGCGCAAGGCCGCTGAGATTAAGAATAGCTATGAAGCGTTGGCCGCTGAGCATGGCTGGGACGTGGTGAAGTTTTCGGCGCTGACGGGCGAAGGCGTTGACAAGCTGCAAGAGACTTTAGTTTCTAAGCTGGAAACAGGGCCTTATTACTATCCGCCGGACCTGGTGACCGATCAGCCTGAGCGGTTCATCATGGGTGAGCTAATTCGGGAGCAAATATTGCTGCATACCAGAGAAGAGGTGCCGCATAGTGTTGCGATCGCAATCGACAAAGTAGAAGAAGACGAAAAAATCACCCGCATCCTCGCCACCGTGAACGTAGAACGGCAGTCACAAAAAGGCATCCTTATTGGCAAAGGCGGCCTCATGATGAAAGCGATTAGCACTGCGGCTCGCGAACAAATGCAAAAGCTGGTAGCCGGACAGGTATATCTAGAAATATTTGTCCGTGTGCAAGAGCGATGGAGACAGTCACGCACTCGGCTTTCTGAGTTTGGCTACAAAGTAGACAAGTAAATGAGTAGGACATCACTCATTGTTTATGCTTGTCCGGTTGGTCCATTGGCAACCCAAATCGAGGCCTACCTACAGCAAAGTCAGCAGAACTACGGCCCAAACTCAGCCCATGCCTACATGCCACACTGCACACTCACTGGCTTTTTCTGTGATAAAGAAAGTGCAATACCTCACTACATACACGTGCTGAATCATATTCTAAGCAATGACTTGTCGGACATTCCGTCGCCCTCGATTACCATTCAGCAGATGGCGTTTCAGCCAAACTGGCATGGGCTTATTTTAGGTGCTGAATGGCTAAAACAGCTGATTGTCTCCTTTGCTCAGCAGGCTGATAGTGCTACGTGCACAGAGCCATTACGACTAAAGGATTGGCTGCATCTGAGTTTGGCCTACGACTTTAGCCCAGCCGATGCACCTGCGCTGCAACAAATGGCGACTGAGCTGATAGATATTACTGCACCTGTTTCGTGGGAGCTGAGGTTTTACCAAAGAGCGAACAACAGTGAATGGACCTGCCACAAAAGCTGGCCGCTAGGATAATCACTACCCTGGCAAGTACTTGCGTCTCTCCTTATGAATCGTACGTAAACTTGTAGACTAAACGTGTTGACGAATCTATGCGGCTAAGACATGGATACAGTATGAAAAAGAGAAGTCGGTTGATTGTTGCGGCGTTAATCGCGATCGCATTAGCAGAATGCGGCATTCGCGAGTACAGACTAAGCGAGATTTTGCAAGATTGAACCACGAAAGTAACCGCGATGAAAAAAGGGAAATTGTTCAAGATCTCGTCGCTGGCTGCCCCCAAAAAGAAGCATCCGCAATCGTTCCTCACTACTTTATAGAAAGAGTATTTGGCCAGTGCCGACCGTTCGTGCAAGCTCAGCTCTCAGGTGTGGATTTTAGCGAGCTAAATCTTAGCGGGGCGACCTTCATCGGCACGGACCTGAGCGACACAAATTTCTATAATGCAACGTTAACAGGCACTGATATGAGCCAGTCCAATCTTAGGGGTGCAGACATCAGCTTCGCGACGTTCAAGGATGCTAATCTGCGTGAGGTGAACCTCAGCAACGCTACGATACACCACGGCATTTATGAAAATATCAACTTCAGTCATGCCAACTTTAGCGGTGTACGTCTGATACGAGCTGACTTCTCAAGCAAAAGTGATCTCAGCAATGCTAACTTTAGCAACGCTTACGTCTACAGCAGCACTTTTCTCGGTGCTCGGCTCGACGAAGCTAATCTTAGCAATGCCACTTTTAGTGAAACTCACTTTGGCGACGCAAGCCTGAGCAACGCAGATTTTAGCAATACTCTTTTTCTCTCTACACTGTTACGCACGGCTCAGGGGTTGACTCAAGCACAACTAGAGAGCGCCAATCCGCCTTTGATCTGCAACTCTCCGCTGCCAAAGGCAATGAACAATCAGGTGAGCGAACACAGAGACTGTGACAATCTGACTCAGATTTTGCAACAAAAACATCCAGAAGAATTTGAAAATCGTGAAGCTGTCGAAACATACTTTAAAGCGGTCATCTGCGACTCTTTTGTTTCTAGGAATGTTGAGATGGAAGGATACGACCCCACCAGCTGTAGTGAGTAGCTATCACAAAACAAAGGACAGCCAAACCAGGCAATAGCACTGTTAACAGCTTTTTTCTAAATCACACCACAGGCTAGTTGGGCACCAGCTCAGGGCGAAGGGTCATCAGAAAAGTTGCCGCCCATCCATAACCTACTGTTTTAATTCATACGCTCAGCCTTGATCCGTACGCAGAGATCATAAACATATCTAGTGAATTACACCATGAGTAGGAGATATCAGTCACACTCATAACAGTTGATGTGATCGTTCGCTAAAGCACAAATTATGCCTTCTGTATCCGGTCTTTCTGTCAAAAAGCCTGTTTCGTCTTGGAATCAGTTGTTTAAGGTTAATTTCAAAGACTTATTCAAGACTTTGGCGAAGACGGGACTAGATGTGACGACTCAGAACTGGGTCGCTGTAGGCAAAGACGCAGTAGATGCCGCAAGTGCGATTGGGCTTAAGAGTGACCATTCGGCAGAGCTAGCATGGACGCTGATATATGCGGCTATGATTCGGGCAATTGTGGCTTTGGTGGGAGAGAGTCAGCATTTGATGACGGCGCTACCTTCTAATATCGATGAGATTGTTGAACGTTTAGACTTTTCGTTTGAGAGTCGTGAATTAGAGATTTCAGAACGTTTTTTTGAACATCCTGAGCAGCTACCTTTGGTAAAAGATATGCAGCTGCCTCTGAGCCAATGGTTTGAAGGGGTGGGGATGAGTACAGCGCAGGCAGAAGCGCTGAGTAATCGGCTGCCAACTTATTTTATATTTGAGCTGGAAAGGGAGTGGCGACAGCATCCTGTAGAGTATGAGCCGATTACCGCGCAGGTGAAAACACCTTTTACGCAGGCAAATGAGCGGGCCAGAGGATGGCGGCTGTATGAAGCCTGGCTAGAAAAGCAAATTCAAGCGCCAATGATGCTAGAAGCGTTCGGACTTGATGATGTATATATTCCGCTACGAGGCTACTATCGAAAAAAGCGGCTGGCTGTAGGAGAAGATGAAGGTTCTGGGTTGGCGGAGCCGCATGGCAGGGGCGCAAAGTATGAACGAGTCGTCGTAGATTTGGAAGCGGCTTTGAATGAGTGGCTGCATACCGCAAAGAAAAATGATGCGATTCGGGTGATTAGCGGCGGGCCGGGATCAGGGAAGTCGTCTTTTGCCAAGGTCTTTGCAGCTCGCTATGCCAGGCGAGGGCAGTGTCCTGTTTTATTCGTGCCGCTGCATCAGTTTGACCCAGCAGGAGACTTAATCAAATCGGTTGGGGAGTTTATCCGCTATGAGGAGTACATTAAAGAAAATCCGCTGAACCCTGAGGACGACAGGTTAAGACTACTGTTGATCTTTGATGGGTTAGATGAGTTGGCGATGCAAGGGAAGCTATCGAAAGAAGTCGCTCAGGGATTCGTGCGAGAGGTACAAGCAAAGGTAAGCCAATTCAATCGAAATAAAATGCGCTTGCAGGTTGTGTTCACTGGTAGAGAGGTTGTAGTACAAGAGTCTTTTAGTAGAGACCCTTCTCAGATACTGCATGTGCCCTCTTACTTTGTTCCTGAAAGCAAAAGAGAGAGAGAAGGCGGTGAGTCATACGTAGATTTTGACGGCCTATTGGCAACGGATCAGCGCGGTGAGTGGTGGCAGCGATATGGTACAGCGACTCGAACAAATGAGACGGCAATGCCAGAAGGGTTAAAGCAAGAGAATTTAGCTGAGATTACGGCTCAGCCTTTGCTGAATTACTTAGTGGCGCTGAGTCATATACAGGGTCACTTAACGCTTTCAGGAACAACAAACCTAAACACCATCTATGCAGATTTACTGGATGCGGTGTATGAGCGTGGATACGAGGACAACCGCAGGCACGCTGCTATTGGCGATATGTCGAAGGAACAGTTCATTAGGATTTTGGAAGAAATTGCGCTGGCAGCTTGGCACGGAGATGGGCGAACAACCACGGTCAAAGAGATTGCAGACCACTGTGAAAGCAGTGGCTTGAAGAGGCTGCTAGAGATTTTTGAAGAGGGTGCACAGGCAGGTGTTACTCGTTTATTGGCTGCGTTTTACTTTCGTCAGAGCGGTGAACGGAGTAGCGAAAGGACGTTTGAGTTTACGCACAAGAGTTTTGGTGAGTACTTAACTGCCCGTAGAATCGTGCGGCTGATGATTCGGATTCAGGAGAAGCTGGCTCAGCGGAAAGAGGATATGGAAGAAGGCTGGGATGAGCTAGAGGCGCTACTGAACTGGGCTAAAGTATGTGGGCCATCCCGAATGGATGTCTATCTCCTAAACTTCCTGAGAGATGAAGTTGCACTCCGTGATCCAGAGCTGGTGGCAAAGTTACAAACAACCTTTAGTCACTTAATTGGGGTGATGCTGCGCCAGGATATGCCTATGGAGGATATTAAGCCGCGATTGAAATATCAAAAAGCAAATCAGTGGGCTATCCATGCTGAAGAGACTCTGCTAGTAGCTCTTAGCGCGAGTGCTCAAGTTACTAAAACACTTTCTGCTGTTGACTGGCCTAGCCCAGAAGCATTTGGAACCTGGATAAAACGATTGCAAGGACAAAGAACAGGACCAAAAAATTCTGTTGCACTATTAAGTTTTAATCTTCTCAAATTGTCTGGGACCTATCTCTATCTCACAGACTTATACGAGGCTGATCTTGAAGGGGCTGATCTACAAGGGGCTAATCTTGAAGGGGCTAAACTTGATCAGGCAAAAATTGATAGGGATAAAAAAGATCTGGCTAATAATAAAAATGATCATAATGAACTAGAAGCAGAGAAAAATGA
>JBHJIY010000032.1:0-11727 GCA_050042985.1 Phormidesmis sp.
CCCAAGAAAGGAGCAAGCTGCAAAATAACGAGAATAATGCCAATACCAGACATAAAGCCTGAAATCACGGTGTAAGGCATCATTGTCACGTACTTGCCTAACCGCAGTACGCCAAAGATTATTTGAAAGACACCCGCCATCATGACGACGGTAAAAGCCATAGCTAACCCGTTCTCTGGGTCTGCGGCCATTAAGTTAGCCACGACTGCCGTCATAACGACTGTCATGGGGCCCGTTGGCTCAGAAATTAGCGTAGGCGTGCCACCAAATAGAGCCGCAAAAAGACCGACTAAAACAGCACCCCACAGACCGGCAACCGGCCCAGAAAAACCCGCTGTATCTGGAACTGAGCCGAAGGCCGCTACACCAAAAGCTAGCGCCATGGGCAGAGCGATAACAGCGGCAGTTACACCGCCGAATAAATCTCCTTTTACATTCCTAAAGTTGATTCTATTGGTTAACTGCATGTTAAACCTCCTAAACAGTGGGCTTTAAATTGTTCTGTGAAAGAGCTGCCTATGGAAAAACCGCTCAAAATATGAATGTGATTAGTTGAAATATGCCTGAGAAGCTATTACATAGACTCAGGTCAATTAAATGCAATTTCTCATTGACATAAGTCTATACTACTTTTGGTCCCATATTCAATACCTTTTCCTCTAAATCCTCAATAGGAGAGAGAAGAGAAGCTTATTGAACAAATTCAGAGCTTTCGTGCAATATCAAAAGGAAAAGTGCTTTGGCAATACCTGAAGGTAGACGGGAAAAACAAAAAGGGCAGACATTAAATGCCTACCCGCCAAAATTTATTTTACACAACGAAAGCCTCAGCAGCATTCATCCTGTAACAGACAGTCCATCAACCACGATGGATGGCGTATGGGTTGAGCCACTCCACTCAGCATCGTTACCCAAGGAGATTGCATTCTTCAAGGCCACATAGGCATTCCCAGACACCATCGTATCCTTCACCCGGCCTACAATTTCACCGTTACGCACCCGGTAACCCAGCTCCAAATTAATCGCAATATCACCCGTAATATCGCCACCCTCACCCATTACCTGATCAACAACAATCGCCTCAGGATACTGTGCTATCAGCGCGTCCCAGGAAATCTCACCCGGCGCAATCAACAGGTTAATCAAACCCGGCGTAGGATAGCCCCCCAGTCCAGAGCGAATACCGTTTCCTGTAGAGCCACCACCCAGTCCTGCAATCTTCTCGTCAGAATCTCCAATGGCAAGGTCGCTATACCAGCTCTTAATCACACCATTCTCTATCAGCGTAAGCGGTTGAGTTAGTAAACCCTCATCATCAAACGGACAGCTGTAGGGTCCAGTTGTTGGATCCTGGCGGAGCGTCAAAGCCTGTGAAACCACCTGCTCACCCCACTGCTCTCGCCATGGCGATGTTCCTTCAAGCACACGCTTTCCGTTTAGCGCCACGCATAGCGTATCCCACAGCAACCCTGCCGCTCCAGCGGTAAAGATCACAGGTACCTGCCCTGTCACAGGTGAGACCGTCTTCTGCGCCCAGCCCATCCGCTGGACAATATTGTTAGCAACGCTCACCATGTCTAACTGGTTGCGATTCACCACACCATCGCTCACACACAAGAAATCATCCTGCTCAATTAGTTCAGCGCTAATGTAGCCACTAAGAGTGGTATCTTGGCTGCGGTAGTCGAGCCCAGTAGAGGTGATTAGCCGCACCTGTTCTACATCGCAGGAGAGACTGGCTTCACACACCACTTCAGGAAAGCGATCGCGAATCAGCGCGATCACTTCTCGCCCTTTCTCCACCAATGTCTCCACCGCCATCGCCTCACCCACAGTGCCAAAATCTCTCTGCCCACCTTTCGTGAGCCGAGGCGTTTCCGACTCGTTTAGCTCACTAATTGCCAGCGCCTTCTCAACTAAGAGGCTCGGATCGATTGGCCCATAGCCCACTGCCACGCCCGGCTTACCATTGCGCCATAGCCGCAGCGCGACTCCTTCCGCTTGGCTCGTCTCCACCTGCTTCAACCGATTCCCCTCAAAGATAATCGGCTTCTCTAGCGAGCTAGACTGATATACTTCTGCCGCCTGTGCGCCAGCTGCGATCGCCCGCGCCAGCAAAATCTCTGGCAAATCCACGCCGTAGTCTTTATCGTTCATCCAACAACTTCAAAAATGCCAAAACAACACCATTCGTCCAGCCAAAGCCTACCTCATTACTACTGTAGCCGTACTCAATCTCTCCAGAAACTTTGCTAGAGCAATTCTCTAAATGGTATTTTTCTACCAGATTGCCACAGCGCTCAAAGTCTTCGACAACCATAGTGACAAACCGACGGGCCAATCGCTTAGCTTCTGTCGCGTAGCCGTAGCGCCTAAGGCCTTCTACAGCAATGAGCTGTAGTGGCGCCCAGCCCATGGGGTCGTCCCACTGATTGCCAGAGGTTACTGTGCTAGTTCGAACCCCACCAGGGGCTTCAAACTTACTCAAGTTATTGACGATGCGTTCAGCTTGCTGCGCAGAAGCAATACCGGTCCATAAGGGGTAAAACGTCGTCGCGAACTCATAGCGGCGTCGTTTTTCGGTAGGAAAATGATAGTCAAAATAAAAACCGTGGGCTTCGTCCCAAAGGTAATCGTTAATAGCCCTAGCGCGATCGCTCGCCCTCTGCTCCCAAATCGTCATCTCGTCAGCTGAGCCCACTCGCTGACAAATTTCCACCATATCCTGCTCCATTTGATACAGGAGTGAATTTAGGCAAACGGGCAAATAATGAAGCACATCAACGCTGAAAGGGCCGAAGCGATTGGTCGGATCAAAGCCTGACTCTCGCATAGTGCGATCGCCTTTATAAAACAAATCCGTCAGCTCATCTTTTTCCTGATCGTAGTAAAGCGACACATCGTAAGCATCCACCTCATTCTGTTTATAAAAAGCTTTCACCCGATCAAAGTGGGTTTTCCCTTCCTCATCCGTTTCAGAAACCGCCACCTCCGGCGCAGGCCCACTCCCAAAGTCATAGAACTGGGAAAGGCCACTCGGCTTATGAAGGTGTTCGCTGCTGTACCAATATTGGTAATAGGTCTCTAGCACTGGCAAGCTGGCACATAGCCAGTCCAAGTCCTGAGTATGCTCATAAACTTCGAGCACCATACGGGAGAGAAAAGGAGGCTGCGATCTGGATAGAAAATAAGTCCTATTCGCATTTAGCACGGCTCCGTAATGCACCACTTGATACAGCAGCTGATCGGTCAAACTCTTTGCCAAAGCAATTTCATCATCTAGCAATAGCCCTCGCAAAATGAAGTAGCTATCCCACCCATAGGCTTCATTGAATTTGCCACCTGGCACTACGTAGTCACCAGGCAAATATAGCAACCCGTGCGTCTCCACTTCACCTGCATTATCTGGCAGTTTTTGCAGCGTAATCTGTTGAAAATCTTCAGGAATTTCAGCAGATAGTTCTTCTCTTAGCCGATCAAGATCTTCCTTTCCGGAGACATAAACAATCCAAGGATCACCCTCAGTATGGTCTTGTTTAGAATCTTCAGCTGCCGCCAACAAGTCGCTATGTCCTCGCTGAAGCTCAGTCCATTTCTCTTTTATATATTGCTTCACTGCACTGAGTCGTTCAGTATTTGGAAAGTTAATATCAGTCATGCTTTCTACCACCAAACAATAAAGAGACAAACTCTGAAAGAAATGCCCTTACTCACACATCGTTAGCTAGAAAGTAAGCCCACTGGAAACGCGTCTAAAACCTCTCCTACCAAGAGCCGTTCCGAGTCTGACACCATTGCATCAGTTAGCCAGTTCTTCCACTTAGCACTACTCACTTGTGCCGGTAAAACGACCGTCGTATCACCCCATACATCGCTACCGCAAGGCTGTGAGCCAGTTTCCACCAATCCTGACAAAAAGCGAGGAATGATAGCAACCGCACAGCCATCCTCTCCCTGCCGAGCAAACGCGATCACCCGATCGGCATGTGCCCCCTTCACCGCCAAGGGCAGGTAGCGCCCTTTCTCAAATACCTCGTTCAACTCTTTTCTCGCTGCCAATCCTCGGAGAATCAAAAACAGCTTGACTCGTCCATCTTCCCAGTTTGTCATTACGTCTTTTACCAGAGCAGCCGAATCACTCTCCCACTCAGACTGCATTGCTTTGAGTAGCTGCAATCGCTTGTCATAGTCCACCGGACGACGATTATCAGGATCTACTAAGCTCAAGTCCCACAGCTCAGAGCCCTGATAAAAATCGGGAATACCCGGCGAAGCAACCTTCACCAGCAGCTGAGAAAGAGAGTTGTAGATGCCGTACTGCTTTATCTGTGCCTGAAAGTTACGCAGGCTGCCAAAAAAAGCGTTGTCTCCTTCAGAGCTGAGCAATGTCTCAATAAAACTGGCGTATCCTGCTTCGTAGGCTTCATTGATAGCCGTCCAGTTCGTATTCTCTTTCGCCTCACGCCCGGCCTTCAGCACATAAGCCTGAATTCTCTCCTTAAACTCAGGCAGTTCAGCTTCGTTGAAGGGATAAGCACCTACCAGCGTTTGATAGAGGAAATACTCATCATTTGGTGTGGGGATAGATCGCTTGCCTTCACTCTTTTTGCTGGCGTTCATCTCTTTCCAGGCAGTTACCTGCTTTTCCCACACTTCGGGCATTTCGGAGAGGATATTTAGGCGCGATCGCACATCTTCACTCCGCTTCGTATCATGCGTAGAACTCGCATTCAAATTGAGCGGCCAGTGCACCTGTTGATGCTGGTTGTACGCATGGAAATCCGCTAATGACAGCGCAAACTCACCCGGCGCACCTCCCACTTCATTGAGCCCAGTAAATCTGTTGTACACGTAGAACAGCGTGTCTTCTATCCCCTTCGCCGTAAGCGGTCCGGTAAACTGCTGCATCCGCATAATAAAGTGTAGGCGTTGAGCGCGCACTTCATCAGACAGCGATTCCACATCTTCCAACAGCAAGATTTTCTCTACAAACTCTAGCGCGGTGAGAAAGTCAGATCCCTTCTCAGGACTGTAAGACCTCACCGTCGCCAACGCTTCTTTGATGTAGTGCTCGTCCTTTTTACTACGCCCTTCTTCACTCACATAGCTGCGATACACCGGAAACGCAATCATGATTTCCTTCAGCGCCAGCCGCAAGCTCTCAGTAGAGGAAGCAGCCCCCATTTGCTCAGCCAGTCCATTCAGAAAATACGCCAAATTATCAATGTCGCCTACCAGCTCCGACTCAGCCAACAGCCGCTTCTTATCCAAAAACAGCTGCTCGTAATCATCTTCTACACCCGCGAACTGTTCATACAGCTGCCCAAACGCCTCTTTACTCTCCGCCTGACAAAACAATCGATTCACACAGATCAAAAACTCATAGCCCGACGTCCCTTGAATCGGCCAATCATCCGGCAGTGTCTCGTCCGCTTCTAAAATTTTCTCAACAACGGTATATACGTTGTCCGTCTCAGACGTCAGCTGATTCAGATACGCCAGCGGATCGTAAAGCCCATCAATATGGTCTACTCGCAATCCTGTAATCTTCCCTTCCTTTACCAGTCGCTGAATCAAACCATGCGTTTGCTCGAACACATGTGGATGTTGAGCATTCAAGCAAATCAGCTCATTCACCGTAAAGAAACGCCGATAGTTCAGCATCTCCGACGCAACTTTCCAATGAGACAGCTGATAAAACTGCTGAGCTAGCAACGAATCCAACAAAGAAAAACTGTCTGCGTTACCAGCTTCCCCGTTGAACGCAGCAATCGTTTTTTCAACAGACGCCTTCACTACCTCGTCTGAAGTAAACAGCGACCATAGCTGCTGCTTTATCCCATCCGCTTTTTGAGATCTGGCCGATCCCTTCTCAGGGAGAACAGTTTCGTCAATCTGCTTTAATATCTCAGACAAGCGTTTACCAGACTCACTCTCCAGCCCTGGTAAACTACGCTGAAAGAAATCACCATACGTCGACAGCCGAATCGGTAGCTGCAAACTGTAATAGTTCACCTTCAGCCCGTTTTCGCCGTAGCTTAGCTGTAGCTCGCCTCCTGCCAAACACTGTCGATAGTCCGAGCCGAGCATGGGTGCGATCGCTCTCCCCTTCAGCGCATCATGAAAAGACGTCCAATCAATATCAAACGTGTCGCCATAAGCAGAATCAGGCCCATGCTCCAGCGCATCCATCAAATATGGATTTTGATGACTAAACGCCATATGGTTCGGCACGATATCTTGCAGCCAGCCTAGCCCCTTAGCTTGCGCCTCACTCACCAGGGCCTCATATTCTTCAGCCGTGCCCAATTCAGGATTCAGCCGATTTTGGTCGACCACATCGTAGCCATGCTGAGAGCCACTACGCGCCGCAAAAATTGGCGAGGCATAAATATCCGAAACCCCTAGCTGTGCCAAATATCCAACGATTTTTTTGGCCTCAGCAAAGCCAAAATCAGGTGTGAACTGTAGGCGATAAGTCGCAGAGGGTATACGCATAGCTTAAATATAAAAAGATAGAGAGAGCCGAAGCACTGCCCACCACAATATCAAAAGAACTTGCTTTCAGAACCCTTCCTTCCGATACAACCCTACAAAAGGCAACGCCTAGCCCCTTACCCACACGGCAGAAAGCGGCAGTTCAGTAAAACTAATCTGCCGCTCGAAATATTTATTCGGTGGAGCCCTATCCCAGCAGGAGAGCGTCTAGGGAGTACGCCCCTGGACCAAACACCATAATCAGCACCAGCATCACAGAAAAAATTAGCGCCTTCTCCATACTCGGCGGCTCTCCCTTATCGCCATTCGGCCCCGCGTAAAACTCTCCTAGTTCATAGGGATCAGGGGCAACAATCGGCAACCCATCAATCACCTCTAGCACCAGCGCATAAACCATCGACACTAAGATAGACAAACTCGAAAAAGGCGTTAGTACGCCTACGATCAGCCCAACACCGCCAACGATCATAAATCCAGCAGACAAAAAGCAAAGCGGTAGCGGTGCGCCCAGCGCATTCGACCAAGTCTCTAAGTTCTTAAGCTTTGGCAGCCCATGCAAAATGAACAGAAAACCCACCACTGCCCGAAAAGCCAGCAGCATATAGCCTTGAGGCCCAGAAATGAAATCGGGATATAGATTGGAGAGCAGCGCAATCAACGTTTCCAAATTTTTCTCCTTTAAAGCAACAACAGATGAAATTAGCCCTGCACCAACAACACATTGTGACCATCCGGCCCACGCCATAGCACCGCACGGCCAAACGGCATCACATCTGGCAAGTCAATCACCTTCGGCGACACAAACTGTACTACCTTCTTTTGTGCTGCTTCTTCCAGAGCCTCTACCGCCGCATCAATATCATCTACCACCAGCTCAAAGTGCATGTGCACCAAGTCATTCGTCTGCTGATCAATGGGGAAAGGTCTCGCTCCCGGCGGCGTGAGATAGTCTAAAAACTCCACGCCCAGCCGTCCAGTCGCAGGTGTCAGAGACGTCACAATTACCTTGGCACTGAAGAGATTATCCATCGTCTCTTGCTTGATGCCGATATTGGTAAAGCTACCTTGGTGCGTCAGACCTAGCACATCTCGGTACAGGCCCAGGCTAGTTTCTGTACTCGCAATCGAGATTGCAGAGTGATCCATTCCCAAAAAGAGCGCATCTTTTGCCTGCCAATAATCAGGGCCCAACCCCGGCGGAAACTGCAACAGCTCTAAGGGATGACCGTCGTCATCACGAAACTTGAAAGCTTTAATATCGTTTGGCAGCGTCTGCGGCTCAGGCGAAATATTTGTAAACGAGAAATTCTTTAGCTGGGCGTAAGCTTTGTCCATATCGCTGACGATAATGGCAAAGTGCTGAAACCACAGGTCGTTACTTTTGCTGTCGGCAGGGACCGCTTCACCCGTACCGCTCAAAAACTGCATCAGGCGAATAGTCTCTTGCCCTAGCTGCAAAGACACAACGCGGACTTGCGCATCGGGTACGCCATACAGATAGCTGGCTTCATCGCCGCTTAAGACCGTATCTGAAACGACTGTATAGTCGAAAGCACCGGTAAAAAAGTCGGATGCCTTATTTGCATCAGACACTGTAAGACCAATAGCCCCAACAGCTTGCACGGTTACACCCGAAGATTGGGAGGAAGACGCCATAGATAGCAGTTCCTTATATATCGATTTGCCCTCAGTATTCTGACACATTACTGCTGTAGCCACGCAGTGTGTTGAACGACAAAACAAGGCGAATTTCCTATTTGCCCGATTCGATCAAGAGAGACCACGGCTAACAGTATGAAAAAACGACAAAAAAGCAACAGGAAAAGATTCTCTCTCAAAAAAAGATATTTTATTGGGCTCACAGGCTTTTTACTTGTGGTCTGTACACTGCTGAGTCAACCACGCTGGCTATTTGCCCTGGCGACAAATCTTTTTCCTGGCGCGCTATATGCTGTCGATCTATCCGACGGCCTATTCGAAGGCGACGCTGAAATAAAGAAAATCGCTCTCACAATAGATGACGGACCTAGCCCAGTCACCGCCGAAATCTTAGCGGTGCTGGCTCAGCACAATGTTAAGACTACTTTTTTCAACATCAGCGGCAACCTCGACGGGCACGAAGCAGTCGTTCAACAAGCGGTAGAATCCGGCCATGAACTAGGGAACCATCTCACGACTGACTATCCAAGCATTCGACTCAGCCCTGAAGATTTTGAGACCGACTTAATCACCGCACAGCAGGCACTACTGCCATTTGTTCAGAGCATAAAAACAGACGCCACTTTGCAATGGCTAAGACCTGGAATGGGCTTCTACAGCCCAGAAATGGTAAAAACAGCCAAAAAACACAACTATAAGCTCGTTCTAGGCTCTCGCTTTCCGTACGATACGCACATTCATTCTTCTCGCTTTGCCAGCGCTTTCATCTTAAGTACCGTGCAGCCTGGCGATATTGTTGTACTGCACGATGGTGAAACGAGAGGAGAACGCACCGTAGCAACGCTTAAAACAATTCTGCCAAGGCTTCAGGCACAAGGTTACGAGATCACGACCATTTCTGAGCTGACCACATTCGCAGATACAAACAAAACTTATGCAGGCGAAACCCACACAAACAAGTCGCAATAGGCAAATTGTAATCAGGGCAGTGCAATCTGCGGACCAACTTACCTACAGTTGCTAGACTAATTAAACGACGTTCTGCGGTTTCATCCTATGGTTCAGCAGCTTTCCACTTCTGAAGAAGTCATCTATCCAGATAACGATGGCAACCCTATGTCAGACAATACGAAGCAGTTTCGGTGGATTGCAACGGTCAAAGGCAACCTGGATCTAATTTTTGCAGATGATCCCAATGTTTTCGTAGCAGGTGATTTGCTCTGGTATCCCGTAGAAGGTAACAACAAGATTCGCCAGGCTCCAGATGCCATGGTGTCATTTGGTCGGCCAAAAGGCGATCGCGGCTCTTACAAGCAGTGGGTGGAAGGTAATATTGCCCCTCAAGTCGTTTTTGAGATTTTGTCACCGGGCAACCGTCGGACTGAAATGGAGAAAAAACGACTCTTCTATGAGCGTTACGGCGTTGAAGAATACTACGAATACGACCCCGACAACATTAAGCTCATCGGCTTCGAGCGGCATGGCGACAAGCTAGAAGCCATTAAAGTAATGAACGGATGGACCAGTCCCCGGCTAAACATTCAGTTTGCGCTCACTAAAGAAACCCTCGTCATCTATAGGCCTGATGGCTCATCTTTCCTAACTTATGTTGAGCTGGGCCAACGTCTAGATGAAGCAAGCCAACGATTAGAAGCCACTAATCAACGCTTAGCTCGATCTCAGGCCAAGAATGAAAAGCTACTCGCCAAGCTCAAAGAACTGGGCATCGATCCTTCTACGCTGTAATCAGTTGCGTGTCACAAAATCTCTGTTAAAAAATGAGACAAAGCAGAAACTTTTGAAACAGAGGAAATAAAGCGTCAGCGTAATTCTGTATCCTATGTTACAGAATATAGTGAGCTGCATTTTTGGCAGTTCGTCACCATATGGCCAAGTCCAAAGCAACCGTTACAATCGCATCAGCAACCACAGCACAAAATACGACACCCACTAAAACCGTCGCCGCACCCAAACGAGCCACTAACACAGCCAGCACTCTCTTCAAAAGCGACGCGTGGGTGACGCTTCACCACCTACCGACTGACTACAGCCATCACGAAGCCCTGCTCTTATGTGAAACTATTCCCGGCGAATGGGTGTCTTGGGTGCCTGGATATGGCGAAATTACTCTACAGTTAAGCGAGTTTTACTAAACAACCTCTCGCTATAACAACTCGCTTTAGCTATGCCTCAGGTTTCACTGAGTGAAATGGTCATCGCCCTCAATAGCGCCCTGACCGCTTCACCTACCCTCGTTAGCTTTCCGACAGATACAGTGCCAGCGCTTGCCACCAGACCCACTCAGGCAGGGCTTATTTTTGCTGCCAAGCGCCGTCCGCCAGAGAAACCCTTGATTCTGATGGGGGCTTCTTTTGAAGATTTGCGCCTATATATAAGAGGAAGTGAAACAGAGCTGGAGAGTTGGCGATCGCACACCGCTCAACACTGGCCCGGTCAGCTCACCCTCGTCCTCCCCGCCAGCCACCACGCCCCGACAAATCTCAACCCTCTCAGCACTGGCACCCTCGGCATCCGCGTGCCCAACCATCCCATTGCCCTACAGCTACTTGCCCAGACCGGCCCCCTCGCAACGACCAGCGCCAACCTCTCTGGTCAGCCACCGCTCACCACCGCTGCTGACATCACCCAAGTCTTTCCTACAGCGCTCACCTTACCACCGCAGGACTACAGTCAATCCCAAAGCAGCGGCCAACCCTCTACCGTTGCCCAGTGGACATCCAGCGGTTGGCAAATCTAACGCCAGGGTAAAATTCACCTGTAGAAAAAAGATTTCGAGCTAACGTAGAGCTAATTCAATCGCCAGCTCGGCCTCATGACTCTCGCATCCTCTGCTTCAAAAACGTCAGAAACGACAGATGACTCTTCTCAGCTTCAGCTCGCCTACCAACGCTTGCTAGCTTTAGAAAGATTTAAAAGTGGCTTCCTAGCTCGCACTTCTCATGAGCTGAGATCGCCTATCAACACTATCGTGAGCCTGCACCAGCTGATTCTCGAAGACCTGTGCGAAGACACCGAAGAAGAAAGAACATTTATTGGTCAATCCAAAGAAGCCGCGCTTAAAATGCTAGCGCTGTTTGACCAAATCACCGCCGTTTCCAAGCTAGATATCGGCCGAGAGCCCCCCAAGCTAGAAGCTATCGACTTAAGCTTTTTGCTACCCGAAGTTGAAATGCTGACCACGCTACAAGCCGCCAATCAAAACGTTCGCTTCAGCGTAGAGTCGCCTATGGAGACGATTGAAGTCATGAGCGATCCAAAATGGCTCAAAAATATTTTGGTCAGCCTAATTCAAGATACGGTTGCTCACACTAAGCTAATGCGCTTGGCTGTAGAGCAATCTGACGAAGCAATTACTGTGGTGATAGAGAGCGATCGCACCGCCCAAACCCTACAGGCCGCCCTCAACAAAATATCCGAACAAACGCCAGCTCCTTCACCCTCTCGCCCCAGCCCCCCCTCCCCTCAACCCCCAACACACACCAACATTCAGCTATCCACCGGACTCCTTCTATCAACCGCCCACATTGCCCTACCCATTATTAAAGGAGC
>JBHJIY010000033.1:0-13689 GCA_050042985.1 Phormidesmis sp.
ATCACCTCGGATGCAGGCGATCGCTACTTTCGCTTTAAATTCTGGGCTGTATTGTCTACGTTTTTTGCTCATGAATAACTCCTATCATTTTTTGAGTGATTCAGAGCTTAGCTACCTGTCTAGTTTTTCGGGTCCACTATATTCATCTATCCCGATAATCTCCAGATGCTCAATCGCCTCCCAATTGACTTGCTTGGCTAACCAGCGGTCAAGCACCCCTGTGATGATGCCAGCTTTGATGTTTAACTTTTTAGCCACATCGACAACGGTCGAATTTATCATCAGTCGCAATAGCCAACGCTCATAGGCTTTGGTGTTGTGACTTCGAGGTTCATGCCAACTCAATTGTTGGGTGGTGGTTGGCTTTCCCTCACAGAATTTACAGCGGTAGCGCTTTGGCCGCAGCTCAATAAAAACTGGCACTTCAAACAACGGTAAGTGGCGCAACCGCAGCGCACTGTCAAAGCCATGGAATTGGTTAATCTGACGCCCACATTGGTGGCACTTTGTGCCTTTAAGCGTGCTCTCCAGACGGATTAGCCACTCCCCTTTCGTCGTTTTATCGACCGCTTGCACTTGGACATCCGGCAGGTCCAGCGGAATCTCAATCGAGTTATCCATGCTGCGTCCCTCGGGTGATAGATTCAAGCTAATTCTCCCACATCCATCAGGAACAGCACACCACTAGATGTAGGGGGCATACACGGGAATTCCTAAAGAGCCCAATTTTTATATTGAAAGGGCTGGCAGTTCCAAGTCGATCGCTCCCACCAGAGGCCACTTTGTAATCACGCACATCCCTCACGCCGATGAGTGCCAGTGACTGGGGAAACGATTTAGGCCGCAGCGGATAGCCTGCACGGAGCTGCCGCAGGACTGCAATTAGCGTTTCATTCCTTAGTACATCGATCTCATCTAAAAAGAAAACCAACGGACGCGGCGATCGCACTGCCCATTCCGTCAAAGCAGATTGAACCCGCTGGCCGGGTGCAGCATCTGTCCATTGTGGTGGGTGCAACTCCTCAGGCAATTGGCTTTCAGCTGAATCCCTCCAACTGCCCAACATTGCATTCTCTGCCGCACCCACATCATCGATAAACGCTGCCGCCACCTCAACAGAAACCATAACTGCCGTGTAGTCTTCGCTCATTGTTAGCCGATCTGCCAGTGCCAACATAGCTGTTGTTTTACCTGTTTGCCGAGGCGCATGAATTACAAAATAGCCACGCTGCGCCACCAACCGCTCAATCCCCGGAAATCTTCTCAAGGGCGGCAGCATGTAGTGAATATCAGCTTGGCAGGGGCCAGCGGTGTTAAACCATTTAGGCACTTTCGGTATTCATCGCGCTAACAATCTCATGATTGAGTGATCTCATCATCGGGTCAAATTCTTAATAACGTGAGTTCGAGATAAGAAACCCATGCCTACCAAGCCTAAAGTAAATCTCCTCTTGGCGTTGCCTCGAGCGTAGTCGAGCGGAGGTCGAGGTGGGTCTGGCTACACCCCAATCCGAGCGATGAGCTCATCTACTTCCGATTCAAGCGTGAGGTAGTGTACGCAAGCCCTCAAACAGTTGGGCGACGCCAACGTCCGAACGTAAATCCCTTCCGCTTCTAACTGCTTCGCCAGAGCGCCGTGCCGCTCAAAATCAGGCTGACCATCAGCATCCAACAGCTGAAAAGAAACTAGGCCAGAAGGGGGTGGCGTATCGCTGAGCAAGCATTGAACGTTCGGTAGCTCACGTAAGCCCGCCCACAGTCTTTTACTTAGAGTGCAGATTCGCTCGTAGCGAGCTTGGCTATCTCCCCATTCTGCCTGAACTGCCATTGCCTGATGCAGTGATCCCCAGAGGCTGTAGTCGGAAGTCGCAACTTCAAACTTTCGCCCACTTTTTTCCCAGTCGGTCGGATTCCCAGCGCTATCTACTTCCACCCCTCGCCAGCCAATGTAGGTTGGCACAATCTCTTCAAAAACCTCGGGCCGTACGTACAGTGCGCCCAGCCCTGCTGGGCCACCCAGCCATTTATGTCCGGTAAATGCGTAAAAGTCTACGCCTGTTTCGGGTAAGCGCCAGCCAGCTTGGTCCAGCGGTAGCGAGCCTACAGATTGAGCAGCATCCATTAGTAGACGGGTGTGTGGTGCATTCTCATGGCATAAAGCAGCGATCGCACCCATTGGCAACACCTGCCCCGTATTCCACAAAATATGGCTCAAAATCACTAGCCGCGTTTCTGGACGCAATCCTTGCTCAATGACACCTACCGGATCAGTGCCTGCCAGCATATTTTCAAGCAGTGGACAGGTACTGACCGTGACGTCGTAGCGCTTGCACAGCTCACGAACGGCTGCGATGACGCCTGGATGCTCGCAGTCTCCCATTAAGATGTGGTCGCCAGCTTTCCAGGGCAATCCCCACAGCGGAATATTGCAGCCGACGGTGACATTTTCTGTGAGGGTAATGGTGTTTGGCTCTGTGCCTAGGGCCCCAGCGATCGCACTTCTAATCTGTTTCCCTTCCGTCGTAATCCATTCATAAACCTCTGCGGAAAAAGGCCCCTTGGTTTGAATAGTTTTTTGCCCGTTGCTGAGTGCGGCGATCGCACTATCCGCCATCGGCCCCTGCCCGCCATAGTTGAAGTAGCGCTTACCTACGAGTGAAGAAAACTGCTGGCGATGTTGAAGTAGCGCTTCAGTCGCCGATGCGCCGTGAGCCTGCGTGCTATCTGGAGAATGGTTCAAAGTCGCGGTCTCTCCTGAGATGGTATTCATAAACGGGTATAGTGTTGTTCGCTACGGATATCTTTCGCCCCGGTCCATGCCAATGTCCTCTCAAAAAGCACTGACCTTACTGAGTAGCTTAATACTCATTGGATTAACCAGCTGCGGCGGCAGTGTGTCTCAATGCAAGCAGTTGGCAAGCCCGATCAACGAGGCTAAGGGCTTTGTTCAAGAATACGAGCAGGATATGGACCAGGCGCTTGCTCAATTCTCCAGCGCGCAAAATCTTGGTGACATCAACACAGCCGCTAAGGACTACATTAGCGCGGTTGAAAAAGCGCGCGCTCAGCTAGATGCAATCGCCCAAGAAACCAGTAATGCTAGCATCGACGATGAGCAGCTGAACGAGTACCGACAGCAGTATGTAACGCTGCTTACCCAGTGGAACGGGGCACTCACCTCGGCAAGAGATGCCATGCAGCCGCTGACAGAAGCCTCTACTGAAGAGGAGGCTCGTAATGTATTTAGTCGATTTCAAGCTCAAACTGACAGTGCCTACAGCGCAATACAAACTATCGATCTTCAGGAAGCAGCGCTGATTGAAGGCATCAACGCCTACTGCGATGCGAGCAGTTAGCGATAGTTCACTGTCCCCATTTGCTGTGGGCTCTGTTGTCGTTTGTTTGATTTATCTCACGTTTCTTCACCTCACCTTTTGCCACCATGACTTTTTTACAGCTGATTGACCAAGCCCCCCATCAGACTCTAGAAATTGATGGCAGTAAGGGCGGACCGCTCACTGGCACGATTACAGTGCCAGGAGATAAGTCTATTTCTCACCGGGCGCTGATGTTGGGCGCGATCGCCCAGGGCACCAGCCGCATCAAAGGCCTCCTACTCGGCGAAGATCCTCGCAGCACCGCAGCTTGCTTCAGCGCCATGGGTGCCAAAGTCTCGAATCTAGAAGATGAATGGATCACGGTCGAAGGCACAGGCGGTGCGCTGCAAGAGCCCGACGGTGTCCTAGATGCTGGAAACTCAGGCACGACGTTAAGACTAATGCTGGGGTTGCTGGCTTCTCAGCCTAGTAAGTTCTTTGCGGTGACGGGTGATGATTCGTTGCGATCGCGCCCTATGAAACGCGTCATCGCCCCTCTCACTTCCATGGGAGCCACTATTGCTGGCAAAGCAGGCAACACACTCGCTCCACTTGGTGTACAGGGCCAGCAGCTTCAGCCCTCTCATTACCACTCACCCATCGCTTCTGCGCAGGTCAAATCCTGTCTGCTGCTAGCCGGGCTCTCCATTGAAGGTGACACCACCGTCACCGAACCCAGCCTGTCTCGCGATCACAGCGAAAGAATGCTCAAAGCCTTCGGAGCCAAACTTTCTATTGATGTAGCAACCCACAGCGTCACGCTTCATGGCCCCGCGCAGCTTACGGGTCAAACGGTGATTGTGCCCGGTGACATCAGCTCTGCTGCCTTTTGGCTCGTAGCCGCTGCTATCACCCCCGGCTCAGATTTGCTAATCGAAAACGTAGGCATTAACCCAACTCGCACCGGCATCCTAGACGCTTTGGCAATGATGGAAGCCGACATCACACTAGAAAACGAAAGAGACGTCACGGGCGAGCCGGTTGCCGATTTGCGTGTTCGTCACAGTCAGCTAAAGGCTTGCCATATCGGCGGTGACTTAATTCCTCGGTTGATCGATGAAGTGCCTGTGCTCGCGGTCGCCGCGATGTTTGCCCAGGGCACTACCAAGATTACAGAAGCTGCTGAACTGCGGGTAAAGGAAAGCGATCGCTTAGCCGTCATGGCCGCCGCACTCACACAGCTAGGTGCCGCCGTCGTAGAACATCCAGAAGGCCTAGAAATTACGGGAATGGGCGCGACTGCTCAGCTTGCTACAGGTGCCGCGCTCGACAGCTATACCGACCATCGAATTGCGATGGCTCTCGCCGTAGCGGCTACCCGTGCCCCTGGGAAAACCCAGATTCGCCGAGCTGAAGCAGCTGCGGTTTCCTACCCTAGCTTTGTTTCTACGCTTGAGCGTGCAGCGGCTACATTGCTGTAATCTTTGTCAGAATCATCTCAGTAATCGCCCTAGTGGATGGCTCAGCCTAATTTTTAGGCTGTATATCTGCCGACCGCTCGTTCTATCTCGACTTATCCAGGTTTTTTGCCCACTTATCGAGCTGTCACTGCTCACTGGGCCCTACTCGCGGGCATCCTAGTATCAAGGTAAATCACCTGTAGTGGCTTATGCCCAGCTTGATATCGCTTGTAACTCCTCGTGAATACAGGGCGTAGATGAACAGACTTAAGGACATTGACACGTTATTTTGTTAGTTCCATTTTCCGAAAAATCTCGTGCAAGCGGCAGGGATTTCTTCCAACACCGGCCCAAACAGCGGTGGATGACTTTCCTTTTGTTTGCTTCCTTTATCTATGTCTCTTGGCTATTCCAAGGATATGAGGGCTGAGAAACGTCCATGCAAAAAATATTAGTTATCGAGACCCCCAGCTCAAGGCGCACTGATCTTGTCAACCACTTGCTGTCTGAGGATTTTCTGGTCAACACTGCGGATGACGGCCCGTCGGGTATCAAGGCAGGACGCGCACATCGCCCTGACGTTATTATTTGCAGCTGGGAGCTGCAAACGCCGGATGGACGGGGCCTCAACGGGCATCAGGTACTAGAAGCCATGCGTCAAGACAGCGAGCTGATGCTGACGCCGTTTGTGCTAGTTACCAATGAGAGCGAGCGATCGCACACCCGCCGAGCCATGGAACTCGGCGCAGATGATTGCATCGTACGTCCTGTCACGCCCGCCGAAATTTCTAACACCATCGAAGCGCGAATTAAGCGACTCACGGACACCAGCGAGCTTTACGTCACGACCCTGCGTAACACCGCCGAGCAGCTCAACCGCTTATCTCACTACGACAGCCTGACAGATTTACCCAACTATCAGCTGCTGCATCAGCGGCTGAGCCAAGCTATCACCGCCGCTCACGAAAGTCAGCAAACTCTGGCTTTTATGTCCGTCAGCCTCGATCGATTGCGGCTGGTCAATACCGTGATGGGTTACCCCGCTGGCGACGAGCTATTGAAGGCTGCGGCTAAGCGGCTTCAGGCTTGTTTGCCTGCTGGTGCAACGCTTGCCAGGCTCACTGCGAACCAGTTTGCTATTTTTCTGCCAAACCTAGAGCGACCTCAGCAGGCTAGAGAAACCGCCGAAAACTTAATGGACGCGCTCAGTCGTCCATTTTCTCTGCCCGGCCAAGAGATTTTCGTCACCACCAGTATTGGCATCGCCTTTCTCCTCCACCAAAGCGAAGATCTCTACACGCTTTTGCGCCAGGCCGATGCGGCGCTAGAGTTCGCCAAAAAGCAAAAGAGCAATTACTGCCAGTTCTATCGCTCCGACATGCCTTTGGCATTTAGCGACCAGATCACCATGGAAACCTGGTTGCGCTATGCCCTAGAGCGCGAAGAATTTGAGGTGTATTATCAGCCACAGCTCAATCTGCACACGGGCCGCGTAGAAGGCAGTGAGGCGCTTATTCGCTGGTGTCATCCGGAGCATGGCTACATTTCTCCGGCCAAGTTTGTGCCGCTGGCAGAAGATACTGGACTCATCGTAGATATAGGCCAGTGGGTACTTGAAACAGCGTGCGCTCAGGCCAAGCGATGGCTCATGCAAAATTGGGGGATGAAGTACGTGTCTATCAACCTTTCTAGCGTGCAGTTCAACCAAACCAACCTAATTGACTGTATTAAAAATACGCTGGCGAGCAGCGGCTTGGCCCCTCACAACTTAGAGCTAGAAGTGACAGAAACGGCGCTGATGCAGGATGCTGAATCTGCCATTGAAATTCTAAATGAGCTTAAGTCACTCGGTATCAGAATTGCCGTCGATGACTTTGGCACGGGTTACTCTTCTCTTAGCTATCTAAAGCAGCTACCCATCGATACACTTAAAATCGACAACTGCTTCGTCCGTGGCGCTACGCACGATATTAAGAATCAAGCTATTTTGCAGTCTACGATTGAGTTGGCCCATCGCCTCGACCTGAAAGTTGTGGCTGAAGGAGTAGAGAATCAAGCAGAGCAAAATCTCCTCAGTCAGTACGACTGCGACTATTTACAGGGCTACTGGGTGGGTCGACCGATGCCGCCAGAAGCTATGGGTAAGGTACTGGCGGCATCGCGTACCGAAGAGCCTTCTTTAGTGTCGTAGTTCAGAAAATAGGCCCAGCATCAGGAATTAAGCTAAAAGGCGCGCCTCTCGGACAGCTCATGTTTGGGAAGCGCTATTTGTGTTTATGTATAGATAATTGCCAATCTGTACAATTGATTTCTCGAAAAAACTTCCGTATCTACGTCGCAAAAAGCACCGTAATTTCTCTAGGGTGAGTGGGCATATTAAACACAGAACGCCCTAACGGTTTCTTCTTAAACCGCACCTCACATGATGAATCAGCTTAGTAATTGGATTAATAGCGTCAGCGTTTATGCGGATATGAGTCCAGATCTGGGCATTCGCTATCAGGTCAATCAGTGGCTGCAAACCCGCACGCATAGAGCCCTGAGCCTCACTGCGTGGTGTCGGCTGTTTTCAGACCAGTCCACTGACCGTGAAGTTTTGGCCTTTGTCTATCAGCGCTTCAGTGAATACTCGGGATTGGACTTTGGCCGGGTGCGCCCTGGCGATCGCCTACACGGTGACTTGCACCTGGCGCTAGTGTGTTGGCACGACTGGGTCATTACCTTTTGCGAAGACTTCTGTGAGCAGTTTTATCTCGATCTAAGCGATTGCTTTGACGAAGATGATTTTGAAACGATCGGTGAGCTTGTGACTTTCTTGCATAGTCAAGTAGAGCTATCACGCAATAAGACGCAAGCACCTCGTTTACAGGTGGTGACTTCAAAGGTTTCGGCAGCGTAATTGTCGGCTTGTCTTATCACTTGGTTGCATAACTTAAGAGTCCCTTACGTTTCGGCGATCGCACCCACGACAGTTTGCTAACCTTTTATGAGCGAATAGCAATTGTATCGGCGTGTACACGCAGCTTGAAAGGACATCAATGCCAAGAACTCAAAAGAACGACAACTTCATTGACAAGTCATTTACGGTCATGGCCGACATGATCTTGAAAATGCTCCCTGCTAAGCAGCAAGCAAAAGAAGCCTTTGCCTACTACCGCGACGGCATGTCTGCCCAGGCCGACGGTGAGTATGCTGAAGCGCTCGACAACTACAAAGAAGCGCTCACGCTAGAAGAAGATCCCTACGATAAAAGCTACATCCTGTACAACATGGGATTGATTGAGGCGAGCAACGGCGAGCACAGCAAGGCACTCGCACTGTACGAAGATGCCATTGAACTCAATCCTCGCTTGATTCAAGCACTCAACAACACAGCAGTTATTTATCACTACCAGGGCGAACAGGCCGAAGCCGCTGGTGATAAAAGCGAAGCCGACACCCTATACGATGAAGCCGCGCGCTACTGGATGGAGGCGATTCGCATTGCCCCCAATAACTATATTGAGGCGCAGAACTGGCTCAAGGTTACCGGTCGTATGAAGCTCGACATGATTTAAGCTTAGATACGTTATCGCTACACCCTAGTACCTTTCATGATTGATGTTGATCAGGTGCGCAAAGTCGCAACCCTTGCTCGGCTAGAGCTGAGTGAAGCCGAAGAGCAGCAGTTTACCGGTCAGCTGAACACTATTTTGGAATATGTTCAGCAGCTCGATGAGCTAAATACGGACGATGTGCCGCCGACGACGAGAGCTATTGAAGTAAGCAACATCACCCGGCCCGATCATCTAGAGGTGTTTGCAGAGCGAGAGTCGATTCTCGATAGCGCGCCCGACCGCGAGGAAGACTTTTTCAAGGTGCCGAAGATTATGGCTGGTGGTGAGTAGGTTGTTTCATCGTCTGTCTTGCTGAAGGCTCTAATCGAAAAGACATCAAAAAAGCCCTTTGCTTCTGAATACTCCAGAAGCAAAGGGCTTTTTGTTAGATGCGGGTTTGATGCGGCATTAAAGCAATGGTCGTAAAGCGACGATTTTACTTTTAGGAAGCATCAGGTAACCGCTTTATCGAGCAGAGGACCAAACTGCCGTGATACCGATGCCGATGAGGCCGGTGACGAAGATGAATGGAATGACGGCTTGAATGACGATGCTAAGGCTCGGCCAAAGGACATTTGGAGAGAGTGCGAGCGCGCTCAAAGCTGCTATCACCGTTCCCATTACGACCAAGCTAACTAGCGCAGGCACAGACCCTAAAAGCTTCTCAACCCAGCGCACCTGCGGCCTGCGAGCAACCTGGTAGGTTGTTGATACGCCCTGGAGTGGTGAAGGTCGCCTGCTGGCCTGACGGTTGCGACTGTTGGTAGGCCGAGCCTGATGAGGAACGGTGTGAACAGTGGATGGATGCACTGTTTGGTATGCATCGGCTGGCGTAGCGGCAGCTTTTTGTGTGTTGGCAATGACGGTATCTAGCCGGTGACTCCACGCCTGCTCTAGCTGGTGCAGCTCACTTTGATGCTGCGCAGCTTGGGTTTTCATCTGCTGCTGCAACTGCTGCGACTGCTTATAGTGCAGCCGGGTCTGCTCTTGTACAAGCTGAGAAAGCTCTCCATACTGCTTCAACAGTTTTTCCACGTCAGTATCACTGTTTTTAGTAGTTGGCGCTGCGTTAGTGGCTCTCACTTGCTGCGCTGGCATATGTGGTTGCAACGTAGGAACAGATCTGACGTAGCCCGGAAAAAGGGGCATGTCGAACGTTTCCTCGGGCGATTGATTGAACTTTGATGGAACAGGTTTTGATGGTAGCGACATAGCAATGACTCCTTTATACAGCCGGGGGTAGGCTGCGGTAGACACTCAGGACATGTGGCACAACAAGCGCAACTCTCACATAGTGAGAGATACATGCTGGTAGAAGGTAATCTCTACGGCATGACTTGCTTTTTGTGAGCACATAAGGCCAGGAATGACAACGACATAGATCTCACTTAACCTCACATTCCAACGTTAGCGGCCTCACTTTGTCCTGTCAAGTCGGCAAAAGTATGATCTTTCATCAGACTGTATCCGCCAATACATCCAAGCCCTTTTACAACGTAGACTTATGCTTTTCGGTGGGTACATAGAGTTTCTTTAACCTACTGGCAATGTGGTATCTCACAAGTATTTTTGTGAGATACACTGTGGCCAATCTCCTGAAACGCTCCTATCGCTCTGAACAGCCGCAGGTTGCCGCAGTCCTATGCCATTACATTTTTCTATTCCGGATGACGTGCTCGTTGGATTGGCTCGTGCCAAGCGGGTCTCTGATGGTGAACTTGCTGCGCTGAAGCTGGCGCTGGGTCAGCAAAAAAGTAAGGACATCGCTAAGCATTTAGGTATTTCGGAGGCAGCGACTCGTAAGCGATTGGGCGAGGTCTATCGAAAATTTGGCATTAAAGGCAAAGGCCCTGGAAAACTGGCGTCTTTGGAGCGGCGGCTGATGGCGGAGATTGAAGGAAGCGCTAGTCGTGCAAGTGCCAGTCAAGCAGGTGCCAGTCAGCTGAGTGATGCTAGCCTTTCTTCACCAAGTCGCTCCAAAATTCGTTCTGAAAATACTGAGCTAGCGCTGCAAGGTTCGTATCCAGTTTCTAATTTGGGCCCTGATTTAGGCTCTGATTTAGGTTTGACATCTCATTTAGAAGCCGATGAGGTGAGTTTTGGTCGCTTTCAGCAGAGCCGTCGCTATGCTTTGCCTGATTGTCCTGATTTATCCACTCAGTACTGTTGGAATGATGCGCCGCCTGCGCTCAATCTATTTCAAGGCCGTCGTGAGGTACTTGCTGACTTGAAGCAGTGGATTCTAGCGCCTGCTGACGCCCACAAGCTGCTAGCTATTTGCGGAATTGGTGGAATTGGTAAAACCTCGTTAGCTAGGAAACTGGTAGAGGAGTTGGACGGCTACTTTGCGCAGGTTGTGTGGTTAACCGCACGTAAGCTGCAAACGCCATCTGAGCTGTTGCGAGTCCTTCTAACGATTTTGTTAGGGGAGATTTTACCAGAAGAGACTTCACCAGAAGAGACTTCACCAGAAGAGATTTTGCCAGAGAATATTTCGTCATCGTCTGGTGTTAGCCTTACTCAGCGCGGAGGTTGGCTACCCTCTAGTAAGGTGCTCTCTGCGCTAGATTCAGCGTCTCCTAAGGGGGTGCAAAAGCTAATTGAGCAACTCATTTCGTGCTTTTCTCAGCAGCCTTGTTTGGTTGTGATTGATGGATTTGAAGCTGTTTTCAAGAGCTACAACGACGGCCATGCGGCGGCTGATTCTGAGCTTGCCGCAAAGAATACGAGCAGCGCAACGCCAACGTTTCAATCTAGCCGTCAACAGCAGGCGAGTCTGTACCGCGATGAATTGAAGGCTTACGGGGATTGGTTTGATGCTTTGCGACAGCCGTTGGGCGCTGGTGGCTACCAGGGTAATATTTCGGGCGAGCCTGCTCGAACAGGGGGCGGTCAGCTGGAAAAAGGGGCTGCTATTGGGATGAGCTGCCTTATGTTGACCAGTCGGGAAAAGCCTAAAGAGCTGCTTTCAGTGCTCGAAGGTGATTCACTCGCGCGTCTGTACACGCTAGATGGATTAAAAGACTATGAAGCGGCGCGAATGCTGAGCCAGTTTCGGTTGCGAGGTAAAGCTGCTGACTACAAAGAGCTAGTGGATCGTTACTATGGTCATCCGATGGCGCTGCGGCTGGCGGCCAATGCTGTCAAAGACATGTTTTATGGTCGAATTAGAGATTTTCTCGACCAGGAAATTTCTGTTTTTGATGATCTTAGGAGTGTGTTGAAAACGCAGTTTCGGCGGCTGTCTCCTGCCGAAATTGAGGTGATGTACTGGCTGGCGATTAATCATGCTCCCTGCATGCTAGAAGACTTGCAGGCTGATGTTGTTTCTCAAGACCTCAAAGAGAATCTGCTGTATACGTTGCAGTCTTTGGAAAGGCGGTTTTTAGTTGATGTTAAGCATGTGGGTGGGGCCTCTTTTGAGCTGCATCCTATTGTGGCGGAGTATGTGCTGAACCGTTTTATCAGAGAGATTTTTCAGGATTTGATTCAAGGAGATTTGTCTCTCTTTAATCGTCACGCTTTGATGAAGGCTGATGCTGAAGACTCCTGCCGAGAGTTTCAAAAAAATGCGATTGTTCGGCCTATACTGGAGCGCTTGCGAAACTATTTCAAAAGTCTTTTTCAGGTAGATGAGTATCTCAACGGCAAGCTAGATATTTTTCGAGAGAACAACCCTTATCGGCTGGGGTATGCCGGTGGAAATTTTGTGAACCTGATGGTGGAGCTTTCTCACGGAAAGCTTTCTCGAAAAGATTTTTCAAAGCTGACGATTTGGCAGGCGTATTTGCAGGGTGCGCAGCTAAGAGATGTGAATTTTACGCGCTGTGAGCTGAATCGTTCGGTTTTTACAGAAACTGTGAGCGATGTGATGTCGATTGCGTTTGATGATGTGACGTTGGCTTGTGGTGACACACGCGGTGTTGTGCACATGTGGCTAACGGCGGATCACACTGTGGAACCTGGGCAAAAGTGTGCTGAGTGGTCTGCGCACAACGGTTGGGTTCGGGCGATCGCATTTCTACACGCTCAGTCTTGCCTATTGACCGGTGGCGATGACAGTATGCTCAAGCTGTGGCAGCTCCCTGTCTTTGGTCAGCAGGCGGTAAATCAGTCGATGAGTCAACCTAGACTGCTGTGGCAGCAGGCTACGACTGATTGGGTACATGCGATCGCCCTTAGCCCAGATGAAAAGCTGACGGCTGCGGGCGGTGAGAATAAAATTACGCTCTACGATACGGCCAGAGGTCGGGTGCTTTGTCAGTGGCTGCACGATTCGGACGTTCAGCGGCAAAATTCTAAGCTACAAAATTCTGAGCTGCAAAATCCTGAGTTGCAAAGTGCAAAGTCCGGTGCTTATCAGGCGTCTCAGCTAACTCGGCAGAGTGCTGTGCGATCGCTTACCTTCAGTCCAGATGGGCAGCGGCTGGCGAGCTGTGGTGACGACGATGTCATTCGGCTGTGGTCGATTGAACGGACCGGCGAAGCCGCCACTGAATCGTCTGCCTCTGTCTCGCTGATTGCTGAGTTTGTGGGCCATACAGACTGGGTTCGCACGGTGAAATTTAGTGCAGATGGAACTCAGCTGCTGAGTGGTAGTGACGACGGTACGGTGAGAATTTGGGCCTTGGCAGCGGCACCCACCCGCCCAGTGGTGCTGCGTCAGTCGAGTGATGGCGCGGTCCTTTTGAGAGAAGATCGCATTCGGGCGATCGCACTTAGCCCAGACGGTCGATTGCTGGCAAGCGGTGGAGACGACTGCCAGGTTCGGCTTTGGGATCTTAAAACCCAGCAGCTGATCGAAACGGTCTCTACACACAGTAGTCGAATTTGGTCTGTGGCGTTTCAGCCGCAGGGCAATAAGCTCATGCTTGCGGCAGGCGGTGATAAGCAAATGCTGATGCTGTGGCAGATTCATATCAGCGAACGCCAGCTATCAGATGCCCTCTCGGAGATGCCTATTTTGGCTCCGGCAGATGGAACAGTAGCGGATGCGGGCTCAAATGATGTTACCGATTCAAACGACGTCGCCGATTCAAATGGCGTCGCAAGTTCAAATGACGGTGCAAATAGCGCGGCTATTCGCGTGAAGGCTCGAGCGGTGAGGACTTATCGCGGTTACACCAACGGCATTCGTGCGGTTAGCTTTTTGGGTGAGCAGCACATTGTGAGTGCGGGCGATGGTCGGGAGTTGGCGGTGTGGAGCCGGGTGAGTGGTGAGCGCAAGGCGACTTTTTCGATGCACCAGGGCCGGATTTGGGCGATCGCAGTTGATCCCCAGAATGCTCGAATCGCCACTGCCAGTGACGACCACAC
>JBHJIY010000034.1:0-25123 GCA_050042985.1 Phormidesmis sp.
TGATAAAGGTCTGAGCTAAGCTGTGACATACTGTGGCTCCTCCTGCGTGCTGCCTGATGACTGTAGCAGTGTAGCGACGGCTTTTGCAGCGCGGCTGTCTCGCTCGTAGGCTCGGGCGCAATCGCTCATCACGCTCACTCGCCGTCTATACCCATCATCACTCAGCAACTGTTGTAAATACTCACCTATCTGCACCGCACTATCTCGCTCAATATCGCCTGCAATCCCCAAGCCATGATAAATCGCTCGCGCCGCGTTTCCGTCTTGATCGTAGCGCTTCAGCGAATAAATCAGCATCGGCACACCGTAATAAAGGCACTCATTCAGGCTATTGATGCCCCCGTTGTAAATAGCGCAAGCTGCATGTTGCAACAACAACATTTGCGGCACCCAGTCAAAAGCATACACATTGGGTGGTAGCTCACCGAGCGATCGCACAGGCAACCTGCCGCCGAGGCCCAATACCAAGTCCCATTGAGGCTGCGCTGCAACCGCTGCAATGACTCTCTGCAAAAATCTGACATTGCCCTGAACAAAAGTGCTACAGCTACAATAAATCAGTAAGCGATTAGGAGACCGACATGAGAGAAAATGAGTAATCTCATCTTGGGCTTGTTCACTCACCTGCAACTGAGGGCGATGAGGCTGCACCATCGGACCTACATAGCGCATCGTTGGGTGCGGCGCATGAGGAAAATCTAACTCGCGCGCATTCAAACAAAGAATAGGAAGGTTGTTATGAGGATAGGGCACTAGCCACTGATCCCAGCCTAAGTGATAGCGATAGCCGATACGTTTGGCGTAGCATCGCAGTATCGATACGCGATCGCAGCCTACCCGCCGCCAGCGCTCACGCTGCATTTCCTGCCACTTACGCCATCTGTATTGCAGCCAGCTCAGCTCAATACCCAACCGAGACCCACGCCAGCCTTTACCTGGCACGATATTCGTATGAATCGGCGGCACATGGGGACGACGCCATACCGACAAAAACTGGCACAGCAGCCCAACAGCGAAGCCTGCATCTACTGCTGCCATAATATGCGGATGCATTTCTATATCAATAAGCAACAGATCGGGGGAGAGCGATCGCATTCGCTGTGCAAAGTTTTTCACCCCTAGCTCACTGACTGCTTTTCGCTGACGCCCTCGCATCTGTCGTAGCTTGAGCGCGCGACTCATTGGCGGCTCACTCGGCTGCATCACCCACTCCTCTAGCTGCACATAGGCAATCCCTTGAGCTTCCACCGCGTCTCGCCAATCTGCAGGACTGGCATAGGTCACCTCATGCCCCGCTACTACCAACTGTTCTACTAGCGCCAAGCTCGCATTAAAAATGCCGGTCAGCCCACCTGTGATACAAACAATATGAGCCACTGCTAAGCGTCTCCTGTCGTAGGGATTTGGTCGGCTGTTTGTTCAGCCGTACTGAGTAAAGCGACCGCTTTCTCAGGAGATAGTTCCGTGAGCGATCGCGCCAAGCCCTCTACACTACTATCTATATCACCGCTAGAAATGACAGCGCGTGAAACAACAATCGCTTCTTGAACCGAAGGATGTTCTCGCAGTATCTCTTCAATCTCACCCAGCTCAATCCGGTACCCCCGAATTTTCACCTGCCTATCTCGTCGTCCCAGCCATTCCAAAACGCCGTCAGCTCTAAACCGACCCAGATCTCCTGTTCTATAAAATCGCTGCACGTTATCGACAGCATTTCTCTCGTCGAAATAGCGACGCCATATTCCGCTCTCAAAGAAAACCGCTGCCGTCTTCTGTAGCTGATTCAAATAGCCCTGGCTTACGCCCTCACCCCCAACACAAATTTCACCCACAGCGCCCGTCGGCACAGGTCGCAAGGATTTATCTACCAGCACAATTTGAGTATTGGGAATCGCTGTACCAATCGCAACCGGCCCCGACGGTAGTTTTTCGGGTACTTGATACGCTGTACACCATACCGTCGCTTCGGTAGGACCATACTCGTTATACAGCTGAGTTTGTGGCAGGTTTTCAAAGTGTTGTTTTACCAGCGACTGAGTACAAGCTTCTCCTGCGACAATCACCGTTCGCAAAGTTGCCAACAAAGATACTTCCACATTCGCAATCAACAGCGTATAGAGAGTGGGGACACAAAGCGTATGCGTGATTCTCTCTTTTGTAATTAGCTCAGCCAGCTGCTGCAAATCTTGTTCGATTCGCTGAGGCGAAAGTACCAGCGTGCCCCCTTGACACAAGGTCCAGAACAACCCTGCGACAGAGCTATCTAAGGCAATAGAAGAAAGTAGTAAAAAGCGCCCAACCGGCTCGGCATAGACGGAAAAGCGCGCTTGAGTAGAGTGCACAAGATTGCGATGACTCACCATCACCCCTTTGGGTCGGCCTGTAGAGCCCGAGGTGTAGATAATGTAGGCTAAGTCTTCTGGCTGCGGGCCCACCTCGCCCTGCGGGCACTCCTCCCAGGAGAGGAGCTGTTCACGAAAAGAAGGCTCATCTATACATAGCTCATCTACATACAACAGAGGAACAGAAACAGCAGGTAGTTCAACCGATCGCTCTGTCAAAACGACAGCAGGATTAGCATCTTTCAAGCAGTAAGCCAGCCGACTCTGAGGATAGTCTGGATCGAGAGGAACGTATGCTGCACCAGCCTTGAGCACCGCGAGAATGCAAACCACCATGTCTAAAGAACGATTGAGACACAGGGCGACTCGGCTACCCGATATGACCTGATGCGATCGCAACAACGACGCCAGCTGATTTGCCTGTCGGTTCAGCTCGTCATAAGTCAGCACTTGCCCTTCAAACACCACCGCTTCAGCTTGAGGCGTTTTCACTGCCTGCGACTCAATCAATTGATGAATCGTCAGGGCTTTTTTGGTATCGGGCTTAGAGGGTGAACAGGCAGCTAAGGCGCTTCGCTCAGTAGCGGTCAAACGCGGCAATTCGGAGAGTTTCGCCTGTGGTTGTTCTACAAAGGCTTTCAACAACAGCGCCATGTGCTCTAGCAAACGAGCGATCGCACCCTCTTCAAACCGAGCCGTATCGTACAGTAGCAGCAGTTCTAAAGAATCACCTGGCACCACCAACAGAGCTAAGGGATAGTTGCTTTGCTCGATATAGCGGGCCTGCTCTACAGTAAAGCCTAAATCAGGAGCCGCTGCCGCTGGGTAATTCTCAAACACCACAATGCTTTCAAACAAAGCACTGCCAGCGGGAAGTTCACTCCATCGCTGTATATCTGTTAGAGCGCTTGCTTCATACTCTCGCAACGACAGAAGCTGTTGCTGGCGTTCTGCCAACCAAGTCACTAATGGCTGGTCGGGTTCTACTACACTACACACTGGCAGCGTATTGATAAACAACCCCACCATTTTTTCTACACCGGGCAATTCGGCAGGGCGACCCGAAACAACAGAACCATACATCACCCGTTGATGACCACTATAGTGATGCAACAGCAGAGTCCAAGCACCTTGAACCAACGTATTTAGCGTAAGGCGATGCTGACGAGCGACCGCGCCAAGATGCTGAGTAAAGTCTTTATCTAACCTTTTTTCTTGCTGTTGATAGGGCTGAGCCGCTTCAACAGACACCGTGCGAGCACCTGGCAAAGAAGTAGGCTCCGTGAAACCTGAGAGCTGCGAGCGCCAAAATTTCTCTGCCTTATCGGCAGCTTCGCCTGAAGCTTTTGCCTGCTGCCAAGCAATATAGTCACGATAGGGATTAGCAGGATCCAGCTGAGGCAAAGTCTCTGTCAGCAGCGCATCGTAATAGGCCAGCATGTCCTGCCAAATCAACGGTAAAGACCATCCATCGAACAGCATATGATGAGAACTCCACACCAGCTGAAATGCGTCGGGTGCGAGCTGAATCAGAGTGAGGCGAAGCGCAGGGGCTTGTGCAAGATCGAAGCCTTGGGTGCGATCGCTCTTCAAAAAAGTCTCCAATCGTGTCGCCTGCACCTTCTCTTCTACCTCGCACCAGTCCAGCACCTGCCAAGGCAGCTCCACCGTCTGCCGTACAATTTGCAACGGTTCATCAAGCCCCTCCCACAAAAACGCCGTCCGTAGCACCGGGTGCCGCTCAATGGTTCGCTCCCACGACTGACGAAACAAATCCTGCCGCAAAGTTCCGCTCAGTCGGCAGGTGTACTGGTTTACATATACACCTGTCTGTTCAGCAGCCTCCGACTGAGCTAGCGTATGAAACAACATTCCCAGCTGCACAGAAGAAAGCGGATAAATGTCAGCTACATTTTTCACAGGCGTCCCTCCAAGCCATCTAGCTTACCGAGCAAGGAGGAGAGCTTATCGAGCTTTTGGCTATCGAGATTCGCTAGCGGAAAGTCTTCAGCTACTGGCGTATCTGATGGCTCTGCTGTCAACAGCTGCAGCTGCTTCATTGTTTCATCCGCTAAAGCCTGCACTGTTGGCGTATCCACTTTGCTATAGCACCAGTCAATTTGCAGCTGATCTTCTCGTAAGAAGGCGCTGACTTCTACAGGGTGTGATCTCTTTTGCTGCGTGCTTCGCGAGACCTGTAAAGGCTCTGCTAGCTTAAACATCGACTGAGCGGGCAGCAGCTGTTCTAAAGCGCCCAAATAGTTGAACAAAATCTCCGCAGCGGGTTGTTCTTTCAAGCGGTCTGAAACAGCACCTGATTTCAGATACTTCAAAATCCCGTATCCAATCCCATGTTGAGGAACTTTCTGCAAAGCAGTCTTCACAGCTCGCAGTGTCTCAGTTTCATCCTCTTGGCAAACTAACACCAGTGGAAACAAAGTCGTGAACCAGCCTACTGTTCTTACTAACCGAGCACCTGGCATCAAAGATTCTTCTCGTCCATGACCTTCTAAGTCAATACAGTGGGTCGATTCCTCCTTTTGACGAGTCAGAGCCAGCGTTACAGCGGCCAGAATTTTTTCTTGAGGACGATTAGAGCCTTGCAAAAATTTCTGAGTTAAGGCTCTGTCCAACTGTCGAGAAATTGTTTGAGACGCCGGCTGCCCCTCTGTATCAACAAACCCCATAACACCAACCCGGTGATTGAGCGTAGTCGAAACCACATTCTCCCAATACGCTGTCTCCTCAGCCGCCAGCTCAACTTCCTTCAATCCCTCAGCCCACGCCTTAAACGAACTCGTCTTCGGCGGCAGCACCACATCCTCACCCGCTTGCAACTGTCCATACACCGTCTCCAAATCCTTCACCAGCGTCTGCCAAGACACTGCATCCACCACCAAGTGATGAACAACTATTCCCAACTGCTGGCGTTCGCCCAAATCAAAGAGCACAGCTCTTACTAAATCACCCTCAGCTAAATTCAGCTGTTTCTGAAGCCTCTCAATCTCTTCTTTCACCCGCTGTGAACTCTCTTGACTAGCCAACGACACCACAGAAAACTGCTCCGCGCTCACCGAAGCTTGGTAACGCTGCACCCATCCAGATTCAGTGCGCTCATAGCTCAGTCGTAGGCTGTCGTGATGTGCTGTGAGCGATCGCACCGCCATCCGCAAAATCTCACTATCCAACAGCCCATCAACATCCAACAGCACCGTTTGCGTAAACTGCTCCGGGGCCAACGGCTCCAGCTCAAAAAACGCCTGCTGAATCGGCGTCAGCGGCACCTCGCCAGCCAACACTTCCGGCGCAGCATTCACTTCAGGAGCAACAACGCCCGCAATCTCAGACAGCGTTGGATACTGAAAAATATCATTTGGCGACAGCACAAAGCCCGATTCAGACAGCCTCGCTGCAATCTGAATCGCCATAATAGAATCGCCACCGAGGTCAAAAAAGTTGTCGTGAATGCCAATAGTGTCTACTTTGAGTACCTGCTGCCATAGCTTTGCCAGCAATTTCTCGATCCCTGTCTGCGGAGCCACAAAAGTAGAGGCCAACTCTGGGCGACTGCTCTGAGGAGCAGGCAAGGCTGCTACATCGACCTTGCCATTGGCCGTTAGCGGCATTGTATCTAGCGGAATCAGGTAAGCCGGTACCAGCGTACTTGGCAGCCGCTGCGCCAGAAATTCTCTGAGATCGGCAGTAGAAAGATTAGGCAGTACGCCTTCAAGCGCTTCTTCAGGCCCTTCTTTTGTACAGTAATAAGCGGCCAACTGCGCTTCAGTACTGCGCTGCGCGTCGAAACCAATCTCTTTCAACATCTGTTTCACTTCGCCGACGTTGATTTCGTCATTTAGCTCATCAATACATTCATCTACCGTTTTGTGGCCCATGCGCACATCCCAGCTGTAGGGCAGCGCATAGTTGTGATAGCCACGCTGTTGCTTGTGCACATATATGCCAGCATCGTTGATCAAACAGTTGGTAGAGCGGCCCGTATCAGCAGGGCGAATCCAAGGAAGGCGATCGCGTAAAAACGCCAGCATCTCCGCTAGCTCCACATCGCTATACCGATAAAAATCAACAATCTCAATCGCCTCAAAAATATCGTCTGATTCAAACGCACTCACGTCCATCAGCTGAGAGACTGCATCGTCGCTACGGTGGTATACCTTCCGCGCTTCTAGCACCGTTTCATCAATCGTATCCGGGTCAAATTCTGGCTGCCCAAACAGCTGTGTAAACCACTCCTCACTCAGCCTCGTTTCAAAAAACTGTCCCCGAGAGAGCCCAGTCACAATCGTTGGGATTCCCATGTCGTAAGCCATCTGCATACTCAGCGTATAGATAGTTTTGAAGCAGCCGTTGCACACGTTGCAGTGTCGCTCTAGGCTATCTACAAAAATCTCATTCATCGCAGGCGTTGTACCAAACACATGGTCTACATCGAGCGCTTTCACCACCCGCCGAATATTCTCTTTTGCGCCTTCCGAAATGTAGCCATTGTCTAGGGTAAAGGCAAATACGCTGTAACCCATATGCACTAGCTGGGCCAATGCATAGGTACTGTCTTTTCCACCACTGCGCAGCATCATGCAATCATAGTCACCTGTTTTACGCTGCTTGCCTTTATCTAGCCGCACTCGCAACGCTTCCATCGACCGGAAGTACTGCTCCGCTCGGTGTCGATAAGTCTCGTACGTTCGGCAAATATCACATACGCCTGCTTCGTCAAAGCTCACGCCTGGATAGTTCGAGGCGAGGCCACACTGCGTACAGTAGCTCAGCGAGCTAGGCTGCGTTACCACCTGCGGATGCACAACACTCACCGCACTTGCTGTCACTTGGGGATGCGCCGCCACGGCTGCTTCAATCTCTCCCAGCTCTACCCGGTGTCCGCGAATTTTCACTTGGCGATCGCACCGACCCAAATAAAGCAACACACCGTCAGCTCGCCACCGACCCAGGTCCCCCGTCTTATAAAGCCGACGACCTTCCCACACTACAAACCGCTCAACCGTCAGCTCAGCCCGGTTGAAATATCCTCTTGCTAACCCAGGTCCACCAATAAATATCTCACCGACATCACCTTCCAGAACAAGATTCATCCGCTCATCTAGCAAATAAATCTCTGACCCCATCGCTGGCTTGCCGATCGGAACAGATAGCGCAGCATCTGACGCGTCAAACCGATGAATCATACAGCCCACAGTCGCTTCTGTTGGCCCATACTCGTTATAAAGCTCTAGCCCTTCCTGCCCTGCTACAACCTCAGTAGCCAAAGCAGATTTCAAATCTTCTCCACCTAAAATCAGCGTCTTCACCCGAGAACCGAGAGGCATCCCCTGTACCAGCGACAGATGAGAAGGCGTCAACTTAATCACATCTACCGCGTTCTCTTGAAAAATTCGCTGTAAGGAGAGGTCAATAGGCTCTTCACCTTCTGGATAAATAACAACTTGGCCACCAGAGAGTAACGGGACAAAAACAGACGTTACTGTCAGGTCAAAAGCTAAAGGTGTAAAGAGCGGAAAAGAGAGTAGCCTGCCACGAACATACTTTGCAATACCCCACTGTACATAGTTCACAAGCGAACGATGCTCAATCGCTACACCTTTTGGCAGGCCGGTAGAGCCAGAGGTATATAGCAAGTAAGCCAGCTGACTGAGCGTAGGAGACTCTTCTAAATTACTGTCGGATTGTTCTGATAAATCGATTGCATCTATCAGCAACCGTTCTGTGTTGCCGACTAACCGATGGGCCAAAGTCGAATGAGTCAATACCCAGTGAACCTGAGTATCTTGCAAAATGTAGGAAATTCGCTCGGAGGGATGGCTCGGCTCGATGGGCACATAAGCACCACCTGCTTTGAGGACGGCAAAAATCGCAATCAGCATTTCTGTAGAGCGATTGAGGCAAATGCCAATAGGAGACTCTGCTTCGACACCTTTCGTTCTCAGACCTTTCGTTCTCAGAGCTTTCGTTCTCAGATAGTGCGCAAGCTGATTCGCTTTGGCATTTAGCTGTTTGTAGGTTAACTGCTGAGATTCGCAGGTTGTAGCAATGGCACCCGGCGTCCTCTCCACTTGCGCCTCAAATAGCGCTACAACACTGCGACAAACCGGCTCACAGGGAGGGGACTGGGCGAGAGAAAAGAGATGCGATCGCTCCTCCCTCCCCACCAAATTCACATCTGCGATTAACTGATGCCGATCCGCCAGTACCGCATCTACCAAAGCCAAGAAATGACTCGGTACCCGCGCCTGCAACTCTCTGTCAAACACATCCTCGTTAAAATCAAAATGCAGCTGCAAACTGCCTCGCCGATCAAAATCATGCACCTGCAACCGCAAATGGTGACGCGGATCAGCCGCAGCTGCATGCACCCATTCAGAACGCACAGACATCCCGGCAAAGTCCGATATCTGCGTGGGAATAAAATTCAACACCACATTCACATCGCGCCCTGGGGCCGACTCACTCGCACCCGGCTCCGCGTAGCGCAACAGCTGCCCGCTACTTTCGCTCACCTTAGCTAGCAAAGACGCAAAGGTTTCACCGTCTTCTACCTCAGCCAGCAGCGGAAATAGCTCAATGAACACACCTAGGGTTTCTTTAAGCGATCGCGTAGGGCGACCGTGGGCAGGTGTTGCGACAGCTAGCTGATTACATTGACTCACCCGAGCCAAATAGGCGAACAAAATCCCCGCTACCACATTGAACAGCGATAACGCTGGCGTCAGCGCGGTTGCTTCCGAGTCCATTGCCAATGTCTTAAGCGCAGCTGTTCTCTCTGGGCCCAACTCACAAGAAACCCGGTTCGACCTACCCTGCGAGGCAGACGACACCTGCCCTGCCGTCCGATGATACAGCGCCACCGGATTGGCCTCGCACTGCCGCCAATGGTCCACAGACTGCGCCGAAGGTGTAGCCAAGTCTACTGCTGTGTAAGCGGGCAAACTCGGCATATCGGCCAACGTTCCTGCTTGCGATCGCTGATAACAATCACTGACCGTTTCAAACAACAGTTTCACCGACGCAATATCGGTAATCAAGTGATGCTGATTGAGATACCACATCGTCCGACCATTCGGCAGACGAATCAATACCGTATCGAACAAACAAACCGAAAGGTCAAACAGCTTTTGTGCTCTATCTTCAGCCCATACACGAGCAACCGCCTCTGGATCTGCTTCCTCACGAAAATCCAGCACAAACACAGCGTAATCTAGCTGAGGAAGCACTTGCTGCTTCGCCGCCCCTTCAGTCTCATCAATCACCGTTCGCAATGCATCGCTACGCTCTACCACCGCCTGAAACGCAGCTTGAAAGTGTTCTACATCCACCTCGCCATTCAGCGTAAACAAGAACGCCATATTGTATAGCGGCGAGTCAGGTGCGAGCTTCTGCCCTAGCCACAGCAAACGCTGCGCCGTTGTCAGCTCAAACTGTGCTGAAGGCGATTGATTCTTATAGTCTTGCGCCTCAGAATGGCCAGAGGACTGGCTAGAGGACTGGCTGGAAAAGTGAGTAGATGCTGTAGCAGCCTTCATTTTATTACAGGCTCCTAGCCGCTAAGTAAGCATCAATCGCCTTAATCGTGCGAAAGTTCGTAATGGTAATGTCAGACTGCGGCACCTTACAAGAAAAAGTCTCTTCTACGAAGGCGACCAGCCGCATAACGCCCATAGAATCGATAATCTCTTCACCGAGCAAATCGTCATCGGCCTCCACCTGCTGACGATTGTTGAGTAAAGACTCACTGATAAATTTTTTGAGGATTTCTGAGTTGTCCATGAGAGAAGGTAGTGAGTAGTTTTCTACAACAAATATTGCTAGCGTTTTGGGTGCCCCGGAGAGCTGCACAGCCCGGTCGCAGAAGCGCTTACCGCAGACTGTAAGGCCCGTCGGTCAATCTTCCCCGTCCCCGTTCGAGGAAACGCGTCCACAACCTCCAGCCGCTGCGGCACCGCATAGGCAGGCAGCTTTCCCGCAACAAACCGCAGCAAGTCAGCTTCACCGGGCGGCGTGCCTTCCTTTACAATCACCGCTGCCGCCACCTGATGACTCCCCGCTTCAGCAGGAACCATGTAGACCGCCGCCTCTTCCACTAGCGAATGAGCCACCAGCGCAGCCTCCACTTCATCCAGTTCGACTCGGTAGCCTCGCGTCTTCACCTGCCGATCCTTACGACCCACAAACTGATAGTTGCCATCAATCTCTTGCACAAGGTCGCCCGTTCGATAGAACACCGCCACCTGATTCGCAACTTCAGTACGATAGAAGGCCTTCTCGTTCAAATCTGGTCTTTGCCAATACCCCTGCATCATCGTTGGTGTGCGCACCAGTAGCTCCCCCACCTCACCAGCGACCACTAGCTGGTCATCATCGTCTACCACTCGCTCCTCCGCATTCGGCCAAAGCTCCCCAATGGGTGCAACAGCGTCGGGAATACACTCACCTTTAGCCAATGGTGGCACGTGATAGTAGCTACATTGATTGATCTCCGCTGGTCCATACACATTGCTAAACCTAGCCTGGGGCAGTTTTTCCATCAAGCCGTACATATACTTCGCTGGATAGGGCTCTCCGCCAAATAGCACCCAGCGCAAAGCGTTCAAGTCTCTCGCTTCCAGTACGCCGCGCAACAACAGCTGAATCAGCGCAAAAGGAACAGAATACCAAATCGTCATGCGCTCATCTTGCACCAGCTGAGACAGGCTCGCAGGCAGCTTGGTGTAGGCCGCAGGAATGATGACTGTAGTGGCCCCGACCAGTGGCCCCGAGAAGTAGTCGAACGTAGACATATCGAAGTGCAAAGGAGAATGGTTTCCTAGGCGATCTTCATGTGTCAGGCCGTATGTATCCGCCGCCATGCGAGCGTAGTTTAGGCCGCTGCGGTGGGTATGCATAATGCCTTTTGGCGTACCAGTAGACCCTGACGTATACATCATGTACGCAAGGTCTTGCTCTATGGTGCGTACAGTGGGAGCATCGTCCACAACGGGAAGATTCGCCCAGTCACAGCGGATTAGCGGCTTCGCTAATTCAAAAGAGTCTGGAAGACCAACAATACACGAGAGATTGGGTGTGGCAGCAAGTAAATCTGGGATGCGCAATCTTCTCCCTTTTTGCGTAATCAAGCACCGAATCCCACAATGATTCATCGTATAGGCCGTCCGCTCACTCGGCGCATTTGGGTCTAGCGGCACGTAGGCTGCGCCCGCTTTCCAGATGCCATAGACGGCGATCGCACTCTCCAAACACTTGTTCAAATAAATGCCAACGCGATCGCCCCTTTCCACACCCGCCGCCACCAGCCACTGCGCCAGTCCGTTCGCCCGCTGCAACAGCTCAGCATAGGTCAACCCCACGCCCTCACAGCGAAACGCCTCATGGTCAGGATAGCGCTGCGCCGAACGGTCTAGAATTTGAGACAACAGATACACCATGCTCACAGTCCTAGCGATCGCGCGATAATGTTCCGCTGAATATCCGACGTACCCGCATAAATCACACCGCCCACCGAATCGCGAAAGTCTCGCTCTACCCCGTGCTCCGTCAAATAACCATTACCGCCATGAATCCGCACCGCATCTAGCCCAGACGCCACATAGCACTCACTCAAATGCAGCTTCAGCATCGCCGCTTCCAGCATCGCAGGCTCTCCTTTCTCCTTTAGCCAAGCCACTTTGTACAGCAGCAACCGCGCTGTCTCTAGCCGCAGTTTCATATCCGCCACCCGATTAGAAACCGACTGAAACTTTCCAATGGGCTGTCCGTACTGCTCACGCGAATTAGCATAGTCAATAGTTCGCTCTAGCTGCCGTTCCATCGCCCCTAGCTCACTCGCTAGGTTAAAGCAACGGTCGTACTCTAGCGAACTATGAGAAAAGCTAAACCCTGCCCCTTCTGGCCCCAGACGATTCTCTTCTGGCACAAAACAGTCTTCAAAAAACACCTCTCCAAACGGCGCAGTCCGCAGCCCCATTTTCTCTTTCACTGGCCCCGTCGAAAAGCCCGGCATGTCTCGATCTACCAAGAACACCGTCAGGCCCCACTTGCCCAAACTTGCATCCAGAGTGGCAAATACCAGCGCCATATTACAAATCGGCGCGCAGGTCACAAACTTTTTGCGCCCGTTGAGAATGTACCCACCCTCACACTTTGTTGCCGACGTCTTCAGGCTGTACACATCCGAACCAGAGTCAGGCTCAGAGAGCGCATGTACCCCGATCCATTCGCCATTGCAGAGCTTGGGCAAATACTTCTGTTTCTGTTCTGGCGAGCCAAACTGCGAGAGCAAAATCTGCACTGTCCACATCTGCGCGTTTAGCGCCAGCGTCAAGCCATTGTCTTTACAGCCATAGCCCACCGCCTCCATTCCTAGCACCGCCGTCATAATATCTAGCGCTGGAGAGCCGCTATACTCCTCGGGCATGCACATGCCCTGAATGCCAAAGTCAGCGCACTTTTTCCAATTCTCCCAAGAAAACTTTCCCGAGTAGTCGCGCTCAATGATATCGCTGCTGTCGAGCGTGTTCTGCGCAAAGTCAATCACCTTTTGCTTAAACGCCAGCTGTTCTTCCGACCAAGAAAAATCCATCGCCCTAACCACCCACCACAAAACTGTAAGGATTTTTCACATCTGCTGCCGCACTCTCTAGGCTAACCCAGCTGCCTAGGTCTAGAGCTTTAGCGTAGTCCAGCATCATATTCATTGCAACTTGATCTTCTAGCGCAAATCCTGTGGAGTCAAATACGCTTAGCTGTCGTTGTTGATTTACATAGCGAGTAGGTTGCTTAATCACCTCAAAGAGTTCAGGTCCAATGGAGGCCTGTTCAGCAAACTGCTGACACTCTCCTTCTGCGATCGCCTGTGCCCGAAAGTCCGGACACACAAAGCTTCGATCCAACAAACTTAACGGAATCTCCACTTTCCCTGGAAAGTCAGCGCCCACCGCATTCACATGCAGCCACGGCTTCGGCCCAGCATCTGTAAATACGGGCCCCTCACCCACCTCAACCGAAGTGGCCGTACACAAAATATCCGCCTCGGCGACTATCTCTGCTAAGCTCGCCTGTCGAATCTCTATATCTTGCAGATGCAAACCCATTACTCGCTCAACAAAGGACTTCGCTACCTGCACATCACTATCAAAGACCAATACTTCTTTCAGCTCAAAACAGCGAGAAAGGGCATGTAGCTGAGTCACTGCCTGCGCGCCTGCGCCTATGAGCCCCAGTGTTTTGCTCTGAGGATTGGCCAAATGTTTGCTAGCGATCGCGGAAGCCGCCCCCGTGCGCAGCGCCGTCAAAAACGTCCCATCCATCAGCGCCGTCAAGTGTCCGGAAGTAGGGTCATAGGCAGACAGTGTCGACAGCACCGTCGGCAAATCGTGCACCTGAGGATTATGTGGATGGTAGCCCACTGCCTTCACCACAATCTGGCGATACTTTTGAAACAGCGGCATCCACTCTACGAGTCCTACATGAGGATGCTCGTAGTTGAACCCCGTCCGTACCGGCACCACCGTATCCGCTGGATCGAACTGGGAAAAGGCTTCCGAAAGTCGCGCAATCATCTCATCCATCAGCTCATCTAAGCCGACATGAGCCACAATTTTTCGGATATCATCTACCGCAAGCACCCACGTTTTTAGGCGAACGGCAGTGGAGTTCACAGCAACAGGAAGGCCAGGTGACGTCTGAGGGAAAGCAATAGGAGACTGTATAGAGAGAGAAGACGTCATATTAAGGCGGGGCAGACTTGTTTATCTTAAGGCAAAAAGAGAGATCAGCTTTGGCGACAAAGGCTAAAACAACCCTTGCAGCAGCGGCAAAAATCGAATGTTTACATCGAACGCTCGCTCTATCAGCCAATACAGACTCATTGCGCCCAATACCAACCCTCCGGTCTTCAGCAAAAAGGGATTATAAAGGCGCTGGTTTCGCAGCAGATACAACACTGGAAACACCACCGCAATAATCACGATTTGACCTAACTCCACACCCAAATTAAACCCAAATAAAGATAGCGCCGTATACTGACTCGTCACCCCTAGCTCGCTGAGCACATCGGCAAACCCAAAGCCGTGAAACAGCCCAAACAAAAAGATAATCAGCCAGGCTCGACCCTTAAAAATGGGGTAAAAGATTTCTACCGCAGCCAACCCAATCGAAGCGGCAATTATGGACTCTACAAACCGAGAAGGCACCTGAACAAGATTCAACGTTGCTAAGCACAGCGTAATACTGTGAGCCACCGTAAAGGCAGTCGCAATTTTGAGAATGTAGAGGAAAGAAGTCGAAAACTTATTGACCGGAAACCACTGACTGCTATCTTTACGGCGTAGTACAGACGGCAACAACAGCGCAACCAAGAACAAAACATGGTCAATCCCTTCCAAAATATGCTCAACGCCGAGCTTTACGACGCCCCAGAAGCCTTGCAGCAGGCTGCCAGAGGTCAAATCTAGCGACTGCACTTTCCCCGGCGAATCAAAAATCAGCAGCGCATTCGACTCATTGTCAAACGTACCGGTTTTCCAGTTTTCTTCTATCAGCAGCATGTTGGTGTTCTGCGGCTTTTCGGCCAGCATCACGTCGTAGCTCACCTGCAACGATTCGGGCAGCGTTTCAAACCCAGTGAGGTCGTAGTTCAGCAGTAAAAATTGAGACTGATAGGTATTGAGATAATCGGGCTCCGTAAAACTCAGCTCACAATTCTGCGGCGGACACTCTACGCTGACATACTCAGCCACATAGGCCTTGATATCTTCTATATGGGGCGCAAGCTGCTCGGGGCCAACCCTTTTGTCGGGCTCAAAGCCCAGCGAGAGAACATCGTTTAAGTCGGTAATTGGCAACTCTGCTCGCGCCGAAATTGATGATTCGCCAATTTGCAAATAGAGATAGCTTTGGTTGAGCTGATGGGCAACCGCACGAGGCATCACCTCACTCGGCAAAACAGCAGAACTAAAAATGCACAGAAAACATGCTAAAGCTGCTAGCGCAACTCTGGCTGAGGCTACACGAAAAGACATATGGAACACCAACGATTTGGGGGCGAAGCCGATGGGGCTGCACAGATAACAGAAAAGTGAAATGAGAAGGAAAGACGCCGTTATATTCCGTTACAGTTAAGATTCTATCGATCGTTCAGACGGGAATCAATGTCGCCAAAGCTACATTCTCGTCAATTTCACTCGACAGGGCGTCTTGAAAGTATTACGAGGCTCAGCAGCAAGATGGATTTAAAGACCGTGTGAATTGTATGTAAAGGAACACTGAAGTCGCGCAATAATCAGTCGCGCAATAATCAACAAAGGGCCTTTGGTTGAGCAGGGTGTTGTGATGATAGACGAACAAGTAAAGGCAACAAAAGTTACCTAACTGCGATCGAGTGATTCATGGCGTCGATCAGTCAGGGAAAGCGCTGGAGAAGAGGCCTCTTCCTGGATTTTTGTGGTCTCCCATACGGTGGATTCAGCGGGCTCCCATGCGCTGGGTTCAGACGTTTGGGCACTTTCTTGCTCGGCGGCGTTTTGAGGAGTGTTATATGTAGCAGGCTGTGAATAGTAAGGCTCTGAGTACTCTTCAGATTTATTGCGAGTGTCGAATTCGCTGAGGCGTAGTGTCTGAAGACTGAACTTGGAATCGAGTTCAGGCAGCGCCTGAGCGGCGGGTGCGATGGCTGCAGTTGCAAGTACGACAGAGAAAGCGGAAAGGATTAAGCGTCGCATGGGTATTACCTAAGTTGTTGTTACGTTTGTTTCTTTGAGCTATGCGCTAGCTCCATGTGTCTATTAGACAGGGCGAAAGGCTACGTTAAAGGCTGAGAAAGGCTAACTTATGGCTAACTACTTGCAATGCAACGGCATAATCCAGGTTAGAACCTGCCGAAAAAGTCAGCGGTTCTGACTATGCAGCCAACCAATCACGCTCTACGCGCCAATTTGAAGCGCCTGTATGCCAGCTTTAGTCGCCGCAATAATTTGCTGCCGTGCGCTATCGAGAGCGATCGCATTTACCACCGCATCCATCCTTACCATCGACTCAACATAGCCATCTTTAGCTCGTACCACCATCGAATCGGCCCAAACAGGTAATCTGTCCTTGCGCAGCGTCCTCTATCCGGTAGAGCCTCTTAAAAAAGGATCAGCCATCATTATCTCAGGCACACCGACAAATTCTTGACCGCCTGGTAACAACACAATATTGGGCACTGGGCTCAATTAGGCACTGGGCTCAACGTATTCGAGAGTGTCATTTCATCAATCGCCTGAGGTAATGACGAAACAGACCATTTCACGAGGCGATTCGGGTAAACAGGGGTAATCACCTCTTGCCGAGTCGCGCTATAAATCAGCGCTTTGCAGTCCATATCCTTCTCAAAAGTGCTGGTCGCTACAGTGTCAACGAAGAAACAACAACAGACCCTGCTGATTCGCTTCGGCCTGCTGGTAAAAATCAATCAGAGCAGCGATCGCACACCCCAGAGCCGCCACCTCTTCCGCATAGCCAAAGTCCACACCAATCATCTGCAAATTATTACGAACAGCTCTCAGCTGTGGATCTGTCGCTAAACGAGAGTCGGGCGTGTAGCCTGTCGGGTCGGCAATGGGCAATGGGTCAGGCGGTAGCGATTTCAGTAATTGAGCGAGCGCACTCACTCGCTCCGGTAGCAAGTAGCGAGGCCGCCCATACCCCGTATCCTCTCCCACTTCAATCCCCGTGACAAATCCATGAACCACATCCTTAGACAGCTCTGACAGATACACCTGCAATACCGTCTCTATGGTGTGTGCCGCCTTCCCCAAATCCAGCACCCAATCCGACGGCTCCGCAAAAGAAGCAGGGGCGTATATCACTGCTTCCGTCGCTTCTACCACACTCATCGCATCTTCACTCAGCTGCAATTGTTTCTGCACATCCAGCCGAGCCAGCGTCAAATACATTCCCATTTTTAGCAGACCTCGCCCATTCTATGATTGGATCGCCCTCATCACGACAACCACCATGACTATCGTCAGCACCCTACTCAACATCTCTACAGTCGAAAGCATCGACATTTACGACGTCACCGAAAAAGTTCAAACCTTCATCAACGAACAAGGCATCCAATCCGGTCAGGCCCTCATCTTCTCTCGCCACACCACCACCGCCCTCGCCATCAACGAATACGAAAATCGCCTTCTTACAGACATCAAAACCTACCTCCGCAAGCTCGCTCCACCTGAGGGCAAATACCTCCACAACGACCTGCATCTCCGCGTTGTGCCACCAGACGAACCCGAAAATGCCCACTCGCACCTCATGGCCATGACCCTCAGCACCAGCGAAATCGTCCCCATCGTAGAAGGTAAGCTCGCCCTCGGCACCTATCAGTCCATCATGTTCATAGAATTGGATGGGCCTCGCCAAAGAACACTCCTTGTTCAAACCACAGGCGATTGAATCAACAGGTGGGCGCTTAGCCAGTGTGCTTACGGACTACAGGTATCAATAATTTGTGGCACACCGCCTTCACTCACTGCTACCTGACAGCCGTCTGGGGAAATCGCAAACGCTGAGTCTACATCACCGCCGAGTTTGATCGGCTGCCATTTCAAATCAGCACTTTCTCGATCGAGCTTGTATATTCCACGATGCTTATCTTCAACCGCTTTACCATAGGGCATAAAATAAATTTGACCGTCCTCCATTCGCATGTTTATTGACTCATAGCAGGCGCAGCCACAGGAAAAACAGCTCATCGTTTTCAAAAATCCGTGCCTATAGACCCAAGGCCCAGCAGGCAGGGAAACCACTTCTTCCGCCCTGGTTTCGGCTGAAAGTAGCTGAACAGACATAGACCAATTTTTTGGGCTGGCAGAGAAAGAGGGCTGCGCAAACTGCTGACGGTTTGGATGCAACAAATACTGCGACTGAGCTCCATCAAACCAAGTCGAAACCGTCTCCTCAAACAGTTTCTCTTCTTCGCAGTTCAACGGATCATAGTAGCTAGGATGCCACGAAACCTTATCGAGCGTTTCATAGGCCTCCGGCTGACGCCAATCGATTCGATAGCTCTCCCTACCCACAGGAAGACCTGCCTGCTCAGAAGCAAAAGTCAATACCGCCGCCGTCTCCGACAGGCAAATAGGCCGACCATACATCGTGGTCACAATCGGTACTGTCTCGGCAGATATTTCCTCATCGGACTCAGGTTCTGAGACCCGCGCGGCTAATGCCTCTGAAGTTGGCTCGTATGTTATCTCTGGTTCAAACGAAATATCGGTAATAATTTCCTCAGTTTTCAAATCGTAAGTAACTATCCTGTTAGCAATAGTTAGCAGCAATGTGTCATCGTCAAACCAATAATGAACAGAAGCTTCTGATAGCGGCAGAGACTTACCAACAGGCTCCCCTTGTAGTCTCTCTCGCCCATCGCAGCCAAAAAGAAAAAGGCTAGCCATCAACCAAAAAGCAGAGCAAACTCCCAATGAAAATGGAGGTCTTTGCCTCTGTTGTTCAAAGCGTACTGACATAACGTTCTATGGGGTCTACTATCACCCTATTGCCTCAACCGCAAAAAAGATGATTCCGCAACTTACTCAAGTTGAGTAGATCGAATGTAACTTAGACGACAGTTAGACGACAGTTAGATGATAAACCAAGACCAGCTCGGGTCTAAAACAGTACGTTAGACCAATTGCAGGAATAAAAATCTATAGCTACCCTAGAGTAACAACGTTCTTCTATGCGGGTCTTCCAAAAAAGACCACGCTGTTTCTCATCATGTTTTTTCCTTTCTGCTGCAATCCACACCAAACCTCCATGCAAGACTACAAAAGCATGAAACTCAAAAGGCTCAAAGCTATTCGTGACTTTCTAGAATCCAAACTAGCGGCCACTAATGCCGAAATCGAAACCGTAGAACGGCAGATGGGCACAGCTAGCAGCCCAGAATAAGCTCACAACAACTTAGATGCGAGCGTTCTACGGTGGCTCTACTGCGATAGAACGCTCGCATCTTTATGCATTCCCTAGCACCATCCCGGAGCGCGCGGGAAGAGTTAGCATCGCGGTGCGATCGCCCAACCACTCCACCTCACCCTCGCCGTACAGCACCTTTCCATTCTCCACAGCGATATCTGCCAACCTAGCCTGCACCGACGCCATTCCCGTATTCACCGCCACCACAATCATCTCTCTATCTAGCAGCCGCGCAAACACATAGCAGTCACCTTCTGCCGCAAGCGTTTGATACTTGCCAGTGCGTAGCGCCGGGTGCGATCGCCTCAAAGCAATCAGCGCCTTATGCATATCCAGAAAAGGCCGATTCCAATTCTCTTCTGTTGGAAACCCGCGTCGACAATCCGGATCTAACCCACCAAACAGCCCCACTTCATCACCATAGTAAATGCTAGGCGCACCGGGAAACGTCATCAGTAGCAGCATCGCTAGCTGCATACTAGAAATATCACCGTCTACAAGACTGAGTACCCTGGCAATATCATGACTGCTGAGCAAGTTCAGCTGAGTCTGTTGTATCTCCCAGTCGTGCCGATTCAACAGCTCGTCAATCTTTTCTGCATAACCCTTTGCATCTAGCGCGGGATAAGGGTAATAAGCTGGGCCTTCAGCGAGAGGAAGATTGACTTTGTTTTTTGCGGTAAATGCGATCGCAGCCCCTGTAAAAGGATAGTTCATCACCCCATCAAACTGATCGCCCTGTAGCCATGCACTCGCGTCCTCCCAAATCTCACCCACAATATAGGCCTCCGGATTAATCGCCTTAATCCGCGAGCGAAACTCCGCCCAGAATCCCGGTGTCGTCACCTCTCCGGGCACATCTAGCCGCCAGCCATCAATCCCCTTTTCCACCCAAAACTCGCCCACTCGCATGATGTACTCACGCGGATGCGGGTTGTCATGATTAAACTCTGGCAAAGCAGGCAAGCCCCACCAGCTCTGATAATTAGTGGACTTCTCATCTTCATAGGCATTCAGCGGCCAATCTTTTACGCTAAACCAATCTTTCCAAGGAGACTTTTCGCCATTCTCCAACAAATCATTGAAGTAGAAAAAGCCCCTACTCGCATGATTAAATACACCATCGAGAACAACCTTCATATCGCGATCGTGCGCTGCATGTAACAGCTCGAAAAAGGCTTCGTTTCCACCCAATACAGGATCAACTTTGTAGTAGTCATGAGTGTGGTAGCGATGATTGCTTGCCGACTGAAAAATGGGCGTAAAGTAAATCGCCGTAATGCCTAAATCTTGCAAATAGTCTAGCTGCTCTGCAACACCCCACAGGTCACCGCCCTTATAGCCATGTCGGGTAGGTGGGCTCTCCCAAGGTTCAAAAGGCACCTGCATCTCAGGCGGCAAATCAGTGTGAGTTGTGCGAGCAAATCGATCGGGAAAAATCTGGTAAAAAACGGCGTGCTTTACCCAATCAGGCGTTTTGATTTGCATAGAGTCGTTGAAAAAATCAGAGCTACTGGAGCTAGCTTAAAGGATCAGCTTGGACTTTGTACGCACAGTCAGGGTCAAGATGTTGCAACGGAATAACATCTGACAACACCAGCCAACTGCGAATATCTTCATTTACTTGAGTTGGAATTTCCCACGGAAATAAGTGTGCCGTGTTGGGATAGCAATGCACCTTGGAGTTCGGTAATGCCCTTGCCGTTTCCAGGCTAGATTCCGCAGTGATATGGCGATCGCACTCCCCACAGAGCATCACACTCGGCATCGTCAGCCCTCTGAGATCTGGCACACGATTGTAGCCCGCTCGAATCGCCCTGTTCAGCGCGGCATCTGCATGACGGCTCATTTTGATGACCGCTGGCGCACCTTCTGCAGCTAAGTAGCGGTAGGCAGCTGGCGTGTGATTGCAAATGAGATAGCGGAAAAGGGACTTTTTGCCGAGTGCGATCGCACCCTTCCCTCCAGGCATCACCCAATTCACCAGCCCCGCTAGCCCCGTCATCACATTGTCCATCAGCGAAATCGGTGGATGAGACCCTCTAGGCCGAGCTGCCGTACCTACTAGCACCATCCCCTGCACCAATTCCGGACGCCGTAAAGCCAGCTCCATCGTCAAAATTCCACCCAGCGACCAACCCACTACCAGGCAGCGCTCAATGGAGTGCTGAGCCAACAGCTCCTCCAAATCATCCAAATGTCGCGTCATATCAAACGGAGACTGCGTGCGGCTGCGCCCATACCCCCGCAAATCTGGCGCGTAGGTACGGAACCCCATCTCGGCCAGCGGCAAAGCAAATACCTCCATCGCTCGCCCGCTCCCCGGATGCCCATGCAAACAAAGGGCCGGCTAACCCTTCTCCGGCCCTCGCACTTCAGTATGTACCCGCAATCGCTAGCTCGCGACATCCGCCGGGCTCGCCCCGTTCACTTGGCCATCACCATCCACATCCGCAGGCTCTAAGCTCTGCGCTACTCCATTCATGCAGTAGCGCTTACCAGAAGGTCTGGGCCCATCGTTAAAGACATGGCCTAGGTGAGCATCACACACCGCACAAACCGTCTCTGTCCGAATCATAAAGTGGCTAAAGTCCCTTTTATCAGCCACGTTTTCCGGCTTGCTAGGCGCATAGAAGCTAGGCCAACCCGTCCCCGAGTCAAATTTAGTTTCTGAAGTAAACAGTTCAGCACCACAGCATACACAGCTATAAACGCCTTCGGTCTTGTTATTATTCAGCGGGCTGGTAAACGCTCGTTCTGTACCGGCCTTGCGCGCTACTTGGTAAGCTTCAGGGGTCAGCTGCGCCTTCCATTCTGCGTCCGTTTTTACCACCTTATCTGGCATTGGGATTCTCCTGTGCTTCAATTGACTAGATCCTAACGCATACAGGCTCACAGCACTATTCCCATTGGTAGAATCGCGACTGATTGAATCCGACCAGTGCAATTCACAGCTCTATATTCAGCTAATCGCATTCAGCCAAACAGAGTCATCTTTATTTTTCTTAGTTTCCTGTTCTCACAAATCCGATACTCTCAATCAAGTCTTGACCTTCATCTGTCAACAGGAAATTAGCATAGGTCACACCGACTTGCTCTTCTAGCTGACCGTTCTGCTTCACAATGACAAACAGCTGGCGAGTAATAGGATACTCTCCATTTTGAAACTGCTCAGCATTGAGCTGGTTGCGATAGCGAGGACATTCTGAAGACTTTACGTAGGGCGAGACGTAGGGCGGGACAAATGCGCCTGCCTCTTTTGCTAATGGCAGCGGCCTTACCCCGCACTGACCAACGATCTCTGGCGCTGAAGCGTAATATATAGCGCCAATATCATCAGTCACTTGACGAACGCCCACAGTTGTAGATTCTGCGAACTGAACATTGGGGCCCATTGCAGCGCCATCTAGCACATCTGCCACAAAAAATTCGGTAGTACCCGAATCTGCAGCTCGACGCGAATAGGGCACAATTTCGACATCTGGACCGCCAACTTCTTGCCAGTTCTTGATGCTGCCAGTGTAGATACCCTGTAGCTGCGTCGTGGTGATGCCAGGAATCTCTAGGGCTGGATTTACTGCGATCGCAATCCCATCAATAGCCACTGGAATCTGCTGCAAGTCGTAGCCATTTCGCTGGGCTTCTGCTATTTCTTTTTCTTTCAAAGGTCTAGAAGATTGAGAGAACAATAGCTCATCATCTAGCAGCATCCGAACGCCCGTTCCAGAGCCTGCTGTTCGTCCACTCTCAGGCGTTGGACTCGTGTACTGCAATCGAAACTCAGGATATATTGCTTGGATACCTGAATCGATATCCTTACGAACAGGCGCCCAAGTTGTACTGCCACCGTACTCAAATACGCCTTCAGGAATATTGCTAACCTGCTCAAAAGACCCCAGCACAACCAGGTTCTTCAGCGATGGCGCTGGCGTAGCTTCAACAGCAGCCACCTCGGCATTGGCTTCACCCGCTGACAGACGCACTGCATCTCTCAACTGCTCGGTCGAGTCGGCCAATGGCTGGCTATTACCTGACAGCTTCTCTCGCCACAGCATACCTTCTGCAACTAGCAGATAGCCCGCTAGCAGCAGCAGTCCAGATCCAATAATCTTACTGTTTAATATCTTGCTATAACGACTCATATCGGTTGCTAGTTAGTAGTATGCAGCTAGCCTTACTTAAGAACAATTATCCACAATTCTTACTTACATCGGGCCTTACTTACATCGGGCAGGAGGCACCTTTCTCAGCTTGTACAATTTCGCGAGCCAGCTGAATATCTTCTGAGTACAGCTTGAACAACTGCTCTACCTGTTTTTTGGCAGGTGAATGGTACATAGAGGCTTCAGGAATGGCACAAAAATCTCTCATCATCAGCACCCAGCGGCTGTTGATGGCATGGTCTTCGCCCCTGTCAAACAATTCTCGCTCTGATAATTTTCGCTCTGTAGGGGTCACTTCTGCTTTAGGGCTAAAGTCTGCATCAGATGTTAGCTCAGAAGCATTGGCAGGCACATCTGTCACTAGCGCGGGCTCGTCAGCATCGCTAGAGGTTGCCATCGCTCTTCCGCCAGACTCTCTGATATAGGAAGAGATAGAAGTCACCACAACCGCCAGGCCACAGGCCGCGATCGCAACCTTGGAATACAGCGCCAATGATTTAGATGCGCGAGGTGTGTGCTTGTCAGGCGACGGGATAATTTTCACCGGCCTTGTAATGCCAGGCAGCATCTGTTCTACTTTCTCTAGGCTAAAAGCCGCCTTGTATAGATCATTCGCTATTTTCAAGTAGCCGCTCTCAGCTTTGACTAGCCCTGATCTTAGCAGCACAGCTTGTTCGGGGTTCTTATCAACAGGCACCTTTCCACGCTGCAAAATCTGGATATACAAAATCAGCGCAGAATCTTTTCTGTCATCTTGAACAATGACTTGTTCAATCTCGCTTAGATGCACCGCTGCTAGGCTATCTTCCCAACCGTTAGCGATCTCTTTCTCTACAATAAGATCAACAACTTTCTCCGGATTCTCTTCAGTAATTCGGGGCGCGTACTGCGCAACATAGTCACAGAGGATACGCGTCAGCTCAGGCTGAGCATTTACCCAAAGCTCAATCCTTTGAGCAATACGCGAAGCATTGTCAGCTATCACCTTTGAAGCAAAATTTTCTTGGGATCGAGACTTTATTTCTGACAGCTGCGCAGAGGAGGAGGAAGACGCTTCTATCTTTGAGTGTTTCATACGTTTAGCCAATCTGCCGATCTAAGAAAAGAAAGCCCAAATGAGCTAACCCGTCGTTGGTGTCAGTATTATCCCTTAACCGCAAAAGAAAAAATGTGTGCAAGACGCCAGCAGCATTTCTTAGCAATATTGTTTCCTTGAAGACACAGCCTTAAAAATATACGTACTATCCCTGACATTCTTACTATTTTTTGTATAAAAACAATTCGATCGCTCAGCATGAGCACTGTGATCACCGTTCACCATTCGCAGGCTATCGTCAATAACAGCAGACTTCTCAATGCTCTACAGAAGTTGGCATCCTAATCACAATACGAACATCCACTTTTACGAATTAACACCCTGACAGATGAGAATTTTGTCAGGAAATAAAGACATACTCGCAAAAATGATTGCGAAAATATACACATGAGTTGCCCTTAAGATGAAGATACGTACATATCAGAGCACATCTTCACTGCCCCGACGGCTATGTGCACATTTCCTCAAGACAACGCCTTCATCCGCAACCGTCGTCGTTTTTCCCAAAGTTTTGGCAACACCTGCATCTGCCGCTTAAAGCG
>JBHJIY010000035.1:0-19127 GCA_050042985.1 Phormidesmis sp.
TAGACAGAAAGGTGGAACAGATAGATTCGACAACCTGCAACCACTTCACCGCCATTGCCACAATGCTAAAACTGCTCGCGACAACGCAGAGCAAGGTGCTGATGACAACAGCCGTACTATCGAGGAGCCGGATGCACGTAAGCGGGCTAGTCCGGTTCTGAACGGGAGGGTGACAGGGTGACCTGGCACTCGACCCTGACGTATTAGTTATCTGGAAGCTGGATCGTGCCAGTCGCTCAACAAAGCATTTGATCGAGCTGGCCGAAGACTTAGAGAAAAGAGAGGTTGAGCTAAAAAGCTTGAAAGAACGGATTGACACAGCTTCAGCAATGGGAAAATTTTTCTTTCGGATGACAGCATCAATTGCTGAACTGGAGCGCGATATCATTCGAGAACGAACCCTAGCAGGACTCGCGGCAGCTAGAGCCAGAGGACGTAAAGGTGGTAGGAAAAAGAGTATTACTGAAGGACAGATGCTAGAAGCCAAGCGTCTAGCTGACGAGGGAAAGCTAAGCATTACAGACATCTGTGCGAAGGTTAGCATCAGTCGCGCCAGCTATTACCGTCTCGTTGCTTCAGAGACAGCTTCGTGAGAAGTCACGTCTAGCTAACTGCGCGACCCCTATATTGCAAATAAGCCCACAATATCTTATAGTACATTTGTACCTTAAAGCATCTACTGTAGCCAAAATATACGGGGAGTAACTTCTCATTCTCGTACATTCGCATAAACTTTTCCGTTTCTATCCCCTGAAGCCGCTTCGACAGCGCGTATTAGAAGGTATAGAACGAGGAATTTTTATGCCTACACCAGAACCTCAGAATCCAAAGAATGGCCTACCTGAATACATAGCATTCATAAGCAAAGAGATGCATAATCCTGATAGAAAAGACCTAAGTGACATTCGCAAACGCCTTAGGGACGGCGTTTTCAATGTCTCTACCATGCTTGATGAGTATGAAGAAAAACTCAACGAGTACTATGAAAATCATCCTCCTTTTGTTTCACATAAAGAAAGTGAAAACTTTTCGGACTTCAACGAAATTGTCAGAGATGCCTTTTCCGCAGGTAGTTACAAGCTGCTGAAAACATGGGCTGTTGACTATCCCCTGAATAATGAGACTCAGTTAGTACATCCTATTTCTCACTATATAACAGGGTTTGAGGGCTTTATCGAAAACTGGGAGACGGATGCATCTGCAAGTGGATGGCCACTAGATGCTAAGGCGTATTGGGAATATCTAGTAATGTCCTTGCAGCCTAAACCTTCATCAATGCCAGTGAATTGAGAGTTATAGAAGCTATAACGAGGATTTGTTTTGAGGCATCGCTTCTTTTGAGGCATTGGCATACTTCATCATGTCCTGCGCGGACTTCTTCGTATCGATATCCTCTCCGAGTCGTCCAAGCCAGCGATCTATCTCTTGCTCTTCATTTGCTAGATGATGCGCCAATGTCTCTATCTGATATGTAAGCTCCTGTGCATCTTTTCCAGTGATGTGACCTGCTTGAATATGCTTGTCAATGCTTTTCTTTAAAGGCTGAACATCATTTGATAGCTGTACAAACGTTTCTCGTGCTTTGCGGAGACGACCTCGAAAGTCGTATCGAATAGTATTTCTCTCTTTTCTGGTATCGTCGTTTTCTTTGAATGAAAATCGGGTGACAAATAAGCCCGATATCAAAACAACCGTAAGCAACCAAATTACAAAGATTAAGATGACCCCAGGCGTTCCACTTTCAGAATTAGCGGCTTGAATGACAAGCACCATTGCGGGAATAGCAACTACAATAATGCCGACTACTAAAACAGCTAAAAGCTGCGTGTCAGTTTTGACAGCTTCCCCTACCTTTGAAAGTGATTCGGCTAGCTTAGCTGGACTTGTAAGAATGTTGTCTGATTGAGAGGGCTTTTGATCTTCAGGCGGAGTAGAAGGTGACGTGTCATCTGCCATCGTTGCAACTTAGGTATTTTTCTGATGCTGCGTTCAATATACCACCTAACTTTTCTAGCAATTTTTGTCTAAAAGTAGATTTATTAAGGCTTTTGAAGAAACTGATAGTACAGTTTACATTCATACGTGCACAAGCTGACTCCTAGCCGACTACACGGGTCTAAAACCGATAGACTTTAGAACATGACTTATGTTTTAAAAGTATAGTCCTTGCATCTTATGAATAAGAAAGTTGGCGTGGTCGTAGTACACGGCATCGGCGATCCAAATCCAGGGGAAGCGCTTAGAGAATTGACTGTAGCGCTCACTTCAGCAAACATTATTCAGTTAAACCCAAACTCACCTGAAATCAAGGAGCACTGGATCGAGGCAGGCCCTACCACCAGTATGCATGAGTCTGCGCCTAAGCTCTTAAACTTACCGCTTCAGATGGGTCAACTTAAGGAAGAAAAGCCAGCGGACTCTAACGATTTACCCAACGGCGGCACTAGCGACATAGACATTGTTTTTGCAGAGGCATTTTGGGGCGCATCCAGCAAATTATCAGGTGGATGGATCGGCGTCATTATGGGTGTCGGGCAACTATTTGCAGGTATGCAAACGATTATTACTGCCGCCGCCCCTAACGCTAGTCATCCAAAGAATCTAAAGTCTTTAGAGAGGTGGTATTACCTGCTCGCTTACAGCGTCTCTATCATCTTATCTGGACCGATTTTAGCCATCAATGTGTTGCTCGGCACAGCCCTTGTTTTACAGCTGACGTTAGCAGAGCAACCTTATACGCCCTGGCTAGTCATGATTCTGAGCTGCCTATTAGTGGGTGCACTATTCAAGATATTGCCTGTCCTGCAATCAACGCAGGTCAAAGCCCTGCGAGTCTCTGCATATGGATGCATACTCCTGTGGCCGATCATTGCCTGTATTCGCCAAATCTTGAACACACCTCTCCCATTGAATAAAGCAATCTCTTTGTCTCTTCTATTGCCCCTGGGCGTCTTCTTTGCTCTGGCAACGATGCTTCTGGTGATCGTGCTACTTACCTTTTTCGGCGTTGCTCTATTCAAGCCTAAATCAATCACGCCCAGCCTTAAAATTGCAGCAACCGTGGCATCTTTGCAATTTGGACTGTGGCTCACTGCCAGTATCGCCGTTTGGGGCGGACTCAAAGTCCTTTTTGATAACGAGGAAAAAACACGCTTTATTTGGGACATTTACGATGAGTATATTCGCGTCGTTCCCGCAGGAAAATCAACTTCAGACCAGTGGAATGCACTGGTCACTGCAATTACATTTGTAACGCTGCTGACACTGTTGTCCATTGTGATAGTGATTCTTTTCAGAGGACTATGGAAACGGCAAAATGCTCACACAGACCAGAGAGCGCCTCGACTCATCCTTTCGGATATCATCGGTTACACTCTCACGGCAACTCTATTATCGGCAATTTTATTTACGCAGCTAGGTCGCAGCGGTGCTCTGAACGGTTCCCCTCTTCTACAGTCGCTTGGCTTTGGCAAGGTTGTCGATGTGCTCAAAGACAATGCCTTAGTGCCACTGTTGATTCCGCCATTGCTAGGTTTGCTCTCGCAGCCTATCCGAGCCATTTTAGATCTCGCTAACGATGTGGTGTTATACCTGTTCAAGGCGTCCCAAAACGATTTGAGCATTCGCCAGGCATTTCGCCAAACCGTTAACTATCTTGTGACAGAGCAAAATGTCGAGCGTCTCATCGTCATCGCCCATAGCCAAGGCACCATTATTGCTGCCGATGAACTGGCAGACCCATCGCTGGAACAGCTTTTTCAAAATCTACCGATCACACTGGTTACGATGGGCTCTCCACTCAGTCACCTCTATCAGCACTACTTTCCATCTCAGTACCCCGACTTACAGCATTCCAAATGGAAGAAGCTCTTCTCTAGGGTCTCTATGTGGGTAAACATTTTTCGTCGAGATGATTATGTCGGTACGCAGATCGATTTCCCTAAAAGAACGGACGTGACTCTTCACAACCAGGCCATCGGGTTAGGTGGGCATCTCGGTTACTGGCGAGATAAAAAGGTGATCTCAGCTCTACGCCACTACAACGTATTTTCTCAATCAGAAAATGACAACTCTAAAATCTAATACGGTTCTGGCTTTCAGTAGCTACAGTCTGATGTAAGCGTTTATAGATAGATCTTGCTGACGTGAAAAAAGTCAGGCAACAGTAGTTAGATAGTGGCCTAACCTACGGACTGTTGAATGGCTCAATCAGTACGCTAAAAGACAGCAGTCGTCACTGTCCAAGTAAGACGTACGTACGGCTAGGGTTCAACGGTTATGCCGTCTAGGTAACGGTAGACGCTAGCCTTGGAGAGAGAGAACTCTTCCATGAGGTCTTTGATTAGAACACCATCTTGCCGCTTCAGTTGTAGCTCTATCTGTTCGTCCTCAGTTAAATTTTTCCTTCTACCTAGATGAACGCCGTTTGCCTTAGCGTTGCGGATGCCGTCCATCTGCCGTTCAGCACGAATTTCGGTCTCGAACTGTGCGATCGCACCGAGCATATTGAACAGCAGTCGCCCCGTTGCATCGCTCGTATCAATACTCTGGTCAATCACCTTCAGGTTGACGCCCTTCCCCTGAAGCTGGTCAGCCACCTGGCACAAATGCAGCGTAGAGCGGGCTAGCCTGTCGAGTCGAGTTACTACCAGCGTGTCGTCTTCTCTAAGATAGTCAAGACAAGCTTTCAACTGTGGCCGCTTGCTGGAGGTGCCCGTCTTCTTCTCCCTGAAAACCTTGTCACAGTCTTTGAGCTTATCGAGCTGCACATCGAGACTTTGACCGACCGAACTCACCCGCGCATAGCCAACCGTGGACATAACCTACCTCAAGTGTCTACTTACATCTTAGACGTTTTGAGAACGCTATTTTGAGACATGGATTGAGACACTGTTTTGCATATGTCTCAAAAGGTCTAGATTTTGAGATAGTTAAGCATACTATTAGCCATAGTTTACTAGCGTGAAGCATCTCAACTACTCTGCTTCAGAAAACTATGGCTAAGACCGAATGTATTACCCAACTGCAGGCTTTTACTGGCATGGAATAGAACGTAGTCTCAGGCTGTAACCAACGAGTCTTCCGGTTTACCCTGACTTTTTTCAGTGCCCCAATAACTATAGCTTCCATACGTTGATGCCTATGCTGCTCCTAGCACAACAGTTTATCTAAGGGAATAGCGTCTGCCAGTCTGGAGGGAGTTGACTTTAATGTCTTGGATGTAGAACGGAAACAAATAGCGCTATAGTACTGTAGTACCATGAATATCAATATTGCATCTACCTCTGTCGGTTATTTCCAGCGAAAAGAGGAAAACTATGCTTCTCAACCTTCTCAACCTTCTAGTAGGACAAAATTGTCATGACTCTGTGCAAACCGAAGATGAATCCTCAAACTTTGTCCACAGTTCTTCGGAAAGGAGCTACGGAGCTAGAGATTTCTATGACCCTGAGGATCGTGGACCAACTATTGAGGACAAACTAGATTCTATCGCTCAAACTGTTCGTAAGAGACAGCGAAAGGAATAATCAATCAGAAGAGTTGGCCTTAGCAAGAGTTCCTAAAAACAGTCATGCTCTTTAGGAACTCTTGCCAAGGCCAACATCTCAACGAAAATTCATAAATATCTTCCAGGTATACCAATGCTGTGCTTGTAAAAGCCAATGTAGCTATCTGAGAAATATTTTATGAGTTGGAGTGATGATAGAGGCGACACTGTAGAAGATAAGCTGGATAAAAAATTATCCCGAATAGATAATGACTTAGATCATGGTCGATATAGTGCCTGTTTAGGTATTCCTAGCGGAGTGGCGCTGAGAGGAAAGCCAGACGTTCAGGCTAAGGCTGATTACCTCAGAGAAAGGTGTTCTCAAAAAGGAATAGATGGATGGTTAATGGCTAACAAACTCATCGTTGCCGTCGGTACTATCGTTGCCGTCGTCGTATTTTCGTTTGTATTGTAGTTCCAAAATATCTAGCTAGCATCTTTGTCGATAGCTCTGTCAATAATAAATTTATTAATATATCTAGAAATTATTCTAGCTTCGTTTATGGAAAGCCCACTTATCTCAGGATTTATGCCGTCACTCTTGATAATTTCAAAAGCTTTCCTATAAACAGTAGCTTCAAAGTCAAGATCTACAAAAGAGCTATTGAAGTTTTTCGGGTTGCTGCCGTTAGGCATATAGGATAGTATCCATCCGAGATATGCATTTAAGTCATTAGAAAATCTATCTTGTATTCTAATTGAGTGAATGTCATGCTCTCTTATTCTTGGAATACCTAAAAGATTTCTCCTGGATTTCAATAAATGCTGGTGTTTTCCTGAGAAAATCTCTACTGCTGCAATATTGATTAGATGGTCAACCTTCCCATATAGCCAATTAGAAGCTCGTCGATATATCTTAAGCTCTTCTCTTATATCGTCTATATCATTCTCGTCACTAACTATAGTTTGTAGATCATTCAGTAGTTTGAGAGACTTGTCTTGATAGCTCTCAGGCAGCATATCAAGCTGCTTTTCAATCTGTGCACGCAGTTCGCCAACGATTTCAGATACCTGGATGAACTTCTCTGAGTACTGAGACTTTACTGTTCGCTCCAGCTCTTTTAATGTTTCTAAATCCCTTTCATTCTTCGAGCCGGAAGAGATAACTTTTTGAACATAGTAATTATTTTGAAGGTACTGAGCCGTGGTTATATTTCCGCCAGCTTTGTAAGAGTCGCGACCAGCTTGTGATATTGCTGTATTTTCTACACGGCTACCTTCGATCCTAAGCTCTTGACCGGCTACATCAACCTGTGTTGGATTTCTAGATGGTGGATGCTCTGTCATAGCTGGAGAGATGTTACGTTATTCAGATGAACTATCCAAGACCTGAAAATTGCCGTCGGGAGCTAGCCTGCTTAAGCAAAGAATGTAAGTCCTACACCTAGATAAGGTAATAGTTTCTCAACGATCGGCTTAGCTTTGTTCCATAAACCGCTGCCAGCATCAATAGCATTCGTCGCATCGTTAGAGGCTTGAGTTGCTCTCTTTACAAGCTCTGCAATAAATGACTTGTTAGGTTCTTCTTTCTTTGCTTCTTGCTGAGCGAGTTCTACACTTGCCGTAGACATTTGTTTCTCAGCTGGAGCGATATCTGCTGCGCTCAAGAGTGCCTTGATTTCATCAAGGAGCAATATCACATCCTCCTGTTGAAGATTTTGTTTGTCGCTATTGGCACTGCTGTCAGTTATGAGAGCATCACGTCCGGCCTGATTAATGTTTACACCGGAAACTTGGCTACCACTGACGCTTATGCTTTGTGACGAAGTTTCATCTTTTCGCGAAGATTGATCTCTCGGCAACATAGTTTCTATCTCCGGGTAGATTATTGATAACTATACCAACTAGCCTCCTAAATAGAAATACTTAGGTTAGAACATAGATATTCCTACATTATTCTTTGAATTAGGTATAGTCCACTATAGGATTTTCAATGGAGGACCTAAATTCTCCCTTTATAACTTTGCTGCTTTAGAGAATATGTGAGCTGATAAATAAGTACATGTATTTGTTCCAAAATCCTTCATTTTAGACACATGTGGTAATAGATTGGTCTTCGTTTGCATACAGCCTACTTTTTTCCTTCCACAAGCAAGGTGCAAGCACCTTACTTCAGGCTCAAGCACAATTTTCTTCGCTTCTCAAAGTCCTCTGCATATTCAGCCACGCCTTGTGGTACTTCCATAGTGATGCTTGTCAGTGCCAGTCTTGAGGTGCAAGACGAACCTGTAGGAATTCTTGAATCAACTCAGCGGGGGGTTCTGCATCACTTACCTAGAAATGTCGATTTGAATGCTAGTTTGTAGTGACTATCTGCCAAGACTGTAGAGACAAGGCATCCTTTCTACGGCTTGGAAAACGTTACTAGCATGGCTGAAGTCCCCTACAACACAAGCTCGATTGGCTGGGAAACTCGTCAACTCTTACGCCGCTTTGGTGAGTGGGCAGAGTATCAGGCTAATCAAATAGAGGGGCCGAGCTTGCCAGACTGGTCTTGGCCAGATTGGCTGAGGTGGGACTTGCCCGATGCTGTAGGGCAAACGCTGTTTTGGATGGTGATTACGGGACTGTCGCTGTGGCTAGCTTGGCGGCTGTACTTGGCTTTGGAGCCTTTGATTACTGAGTGGCTAGCGAAGGACCAAAAGTGGGCGCGGTTTGGCAATACGTCTGCCGATGAAGAGGCGCAGCATAGTGTTTCGTACTGGTGGTGGCAAGCGCAGACGTTGGCCAAGGCTGGCAACTATGGTGAGGCGTGCAAGGCGCTGTATCGGGCGACGCTGCAACAGCTGCACGAGCGCGAGGTTTTACGGCATTTGTCTAGCCGGACGGACGGTGAGTATTTGACAGGATTGGCGAAGCGGCTGAGTCGTAATGCTGGTGAGGAAGGTCTGTCGGTGCCGCGTCCGTATCAGCTTTTGATTGGTACGCATGAGCGGCTGACTTTTGGAGGTGCGATCGCCTCAGCAGAAATGTTCAAACGCTGTCGGCGCGCCTATGAGGAAATCACCAAAAAGGGGCCTGCTAAAAAGGGGCCCGTTCAGAAGGAGCCCGCTAAAAAATGAAACTCTCTGGACTCTCTCGCCGCTACTGGGTTCTGGGCACACTGGCCGCGCTGGTATTAGGACTGGTATTTTTGATTGCCGCGCCCGCGACCAATCGTATCGGTAGCGGATCTACTTGGAGCAGCGCGCCCGATGGCTACCGGGCCTGGTACGACTATATGGCAGCCGAGGGTGCAAGTGTAGAACGCTGGCAGCGCCCACTAGATGAGCTGCTAGAAGACTCGACCAATGCTGATCAGGAACTGGGCGCGGGGGATCACTCGACGCTACTGGTGGTTTTACCGCAGGTGTTAGCCGGTAATCGATACGCCATCATTGGCGATCTTTCCGGCTGGTTTGAGGCAGGCAATCAGGCAGTGATTTTGTCACCTTCATCTGTGCCAGTAACCGCCGCGCCTTTTTCTTCTAAGCTGCCTTCGGATACCGGAGCAGTCACCATAGAAACGCGCCGCCGCTTGCTAGAACGCAACGATGAGCCGGAAAATAATCAGGAAGAGAGTCCGTTAGAACCTGTCCTAGCAGATGAGTATGGCGCGGTGGTGTGGCGTCAAGCTAGAGAGGCGGGGGCGCTAATTGGGACGGTGACGCCGTTTTTGGCAGCTAATGCCTACGCAGACTCGCCAGGTAACTTTGCTTTCCTCGCCAATTTGGTGCAGCAGAGCGGTGGCACCATTTATGTAGATGAGTATGTGCACGGCTACAAAGACAGCGATGTTGTGGTCAAAGAAGTGGCCGGTAGCTGGGTGGACTATTTAGTGAAGACGCCGCTACTGCTAGTGGCGATGCAATCAGGCGTACTGCTGCTAATTGGGCTGCTGGCACAGAATCGTCGGTTTGGCCTGCCTAAGCAAATTCCCCCAGTGGAAATGAACAATAGCGCTGCCTATATTCAGGCGCTGGCGGGTGTGTTGCATAAAGCTAACAACCATGATTTCCTGGTGGAGACGCTGACAAGAGCCGAGCAAAAGACTTTGCAGCGCGCTTTGGGCCTAGGCGACGCGCCAGTTTCGCTAGATACGCTGCAAACCGCCTGGCAGCAAACGACAGGCCGCAGTGTGGCTGAGCTGAACGTTTTACGCAGTGCGCCCAAGCGGAGTATGAAAGGAGAATCAGCGCTGAGAGATTGGCTGAAGCGGTTACAGTCTTTGCATGCTGCGGCTGGTCAACGGCGGGCTGATTGAAACGCTAACGCCATAAAACCTCTCCATGAACCCTCTAAAGAAAGTCCTCTTATGAATGAGCTGCAAGCAAGTTTTAGCCGAATTGGTCAGGCGGTGAGCCAAGTAGTGGTGGGTCAGCCTGTGCTGGTCGATCAGCTGCTAGTCGCGCTACTGGCTGGAGGGCACGTCATTTTAGAAGGCGTTCCGGGCACGGGCAAAACGCTGCTGGTGAAGGTAATCTCTCAGCTGCTACAAGCCGATTTTTGCCGTGTGCAGCTCACCCCCGATATTTTGCCTTCCGATATCTTAGGCACCAATGTCTTCGACCTAAACGACAAAACGTTCACGCTCAAAAAAGGCCCCGTATTCACGCAGGTGCTCCTCGCCGATGAGATCAACCGCACGCCGCCAAAGACGCAGGCCGCGCTGCTTGAAGCGATGGAAGAACAGCAGGTGACGCTAGATGGCACCACCTACCCGCTGCCTGATTTGTTTTGGGTGGTGGCCACGCAGAACCCGCTGGAGTTTGAGGGGACGTATCCTCTGCCAGAAGCCCAGCTCGATCGCTTTTTGTTCAAGCTGGTGGTGGACTACCCAACGCCAGAAGCAGAGAAGCAAATGCTGCTGAACGCCCAGGCTGGGTTTGAAGCAAAGCGATCGCACCTCAGCCAGCTAAAACCCGTCGCCGCCGCCGAAGACATTCTCCGTGTGCGCCAGGCCGTGAAAAAAGTCACCGTCCAAGAGCCCATTTTGGACTATTTGCTTGCGCTGATTCAAAAGACGCGGCAGCACCCTGATCTAGATATTGGCACGTCACCCCGTGCGGCGGTGCAGTGGCTACGTGCGAGCAAAGCCTATGCCTGGCTACACGGTGAAGACTACGTTTCGCCGGATTCGGTGAAGGCGGTGGCCCTGCCACTGTTGCGGCATCGCCTACTGCTAGGGGCCGAGGCACAGCTGGATGGACTGTCGACAGATGATGTGATTCGAGGGCTGCTGGAGAGTGTGCCGGTACCGAGGTAATGGCCATGATTCCTACGCAAAGAACCTACGGTTTGCTGGTGGCTGGGGGTGCGATCGCGACTCTCCTCACCAGCTTCGCTGGCCCCGCACGCTTCTCAACCGGTCTCCTCAGCCTCTTTTGTTTCGACGGCGTGCTGCTGCTCGCCATGCTGTGGGATGGCTGGCAGGTCAAGCGGCAGCGAGTAGACGTCTCACGCACTCCCATTCAGCGCCTCTCTATTGGGCGCGACAACTCAATTGAGCTAAGTCTCAAAGCCCAGTCAGCATCCGATGTCTTGATCTACGACCGCTATCCAGCCGCGTTTGAGGGGCCCGATATGCCCTTGCGCGCCTCGCTAGTGCCCAATCGCGAAGAATCGCCTAGCCACACAATCAGCTACACCGTAAAACCCAACCGGCGCGGGGACTACGCGTGGGGTGACATAGAAGTGCGCCAGCGTGGACCGCTGAAGCTAGCCTGGGCCGACTGGCGCTTGCCTGCTGCTGATAAAGTCAGTGTGTATCCAGACCTGATTGGGCTGCGGCAGCTGTCGATTAAGCTGGCGTTGCAGTCGACGGGGACCATGCGCCAAAAGCGGCGGCGGGGCGTGGGCACAGAGTTTGCTGAGCTGAAGGAATACGACGTAGGCGACGACCCTCGCTTTATTGACTGGAAGGCAACGGCTAGGCGCAGTCAGCCGCTGATTCGCGTACTAGAGCCAGAGAAAGAGCAAACGCTAATTATTTTGCTCGACCGAGGACGGCTGATGACGGCCAAGGTGCAGGGGATTTCCCGGGTCGACTGGGGGCTAAATTCGGCACTGTCTTTGGCCCTGGCTGGCATTTCGAGAGGCGATCGCATTGGCATTGGCGTCTTCGATCGCAAAATGCATACCTGGATGCCGCCCAAGCGAGGTCAGCCCCACCTACGACAAATGCTAGAGCGCCTGACCGCTATTGAGCCAGCGCTAGTAGAGGCGGATTATTTGGGTGCAGTCACTCAGGTGGTGCGTGCCCAAAGTCGGCGAGCGCTGGTGGTGATGATTACCGATGTCGTGGATCAAACGGCCTCGGCAGAGCTGCTCTCTGCACTCATGCGATTGCGACCTAGGTATTTACCCTTCTGTGTCACGCTGCGCGATCCACAGATAGATAAGGAAGCCGAGTCGATTCGAGAAGATGTCGCAGGTGCTTACGAGAAAGCCGTTTCGATTGACCTCATCGCACAGCGTCAGGTGGCACTGAGCCGACTGAAGAAAGCGGGCGTGATGGTGCTCGATGCACCAGCGAATGCAATTTCCGATCAGCTAGTGGAAAGCTATCTACGGGTAAAAGCGCGGTCTCGTTTATAAATCCATCGTGCCGTAATAAATCACCACACCGTAGGGGCTATCACCTGCGGTGTGGCAAAAGCCATAGCATCGCTACGCCCTCAACAATCACGACCCTCATCGACCCTCACGCCGTTGGTCGCTGCTGCCGACAGTACTGAACAAACACGATAAAAATAGCAATGCCAACAACATATTTCACCGCATTGGGAATCCAGGTCTGCGGTGAGAAAAATCCTTCTACACAGCCTGCAATAAACAACATTGGCACGATGCCATACAGTAGCTTAGCGGCCTGCAATCCATAGAGCTTGAGTGCATCTAGCCGACGATAGCTACCCGGTAGGAGAATTGCCCTTGCCAACAGCAAACCGGCTCCCCCCGCGAAGAAAATTGCGGGCAACTCCAGCGCACCGTGCGCCGAGACAAACGCTAACAAATCGTAGGCTAGGTTGACCTGAGCGGTCAGCGCAAACACGCAGCCAATCATAATACCGTTGAACACCAACAGATAAACCGTAAACGCTCCCGGTGGAGTAATGGTTGGAATTTGTGGAATGTACTGTGTAACGCCACCAATCGCCGCCGCGAGAGAAACTGCGATATTGTTGATCATGATGCCGCTAGACGCAATTGGCTCTTGCCCCATAATAGAAACCGTCCATAGTTCCTGACTGGTACGCACATCTTCAACAAACCCGCTGCCGAGTACCAGCGTCATAAAGCTTTCATCTTGCCAGGCATACCACCAGCCCACCGCACCCCCGATGAAAAATAGCAGCGTAGCAATGGTGATGTAGGCCCAGCTCTGCTGCACTACTTCTGGAAATCCATAGCGGTAGAAGTCGACAATTTCCTTCCAGTCTTGTCGACGGGAGCCCTGATAAATTTGGCTGTAGCCCCTTGTGGTGAGCCCCTGCAAGTCCTTAATCACAGCGGGGCCAACCTGATGACTTCTGGCCCTCGCCAAGTCGGCAGATACCGAGCGATACAGGCTAGCCATCTGCCGAATTTGCTCGCTGTTTAAAGACTTCAGCCCTTTTTTCTCAGACTGCTTTAGCAGCGTCTCTAGCTGCCGCCAGCTGGTCTCGCGCCGAGCCATCCATCGCTGCACATTCATCGCTTATTTGCCTGTTGCCTAATTGGGAGTGTCTTGAGGTTGCGCTTTTAGGATACCTTTAAGCCCTGCAAAAATCGTGCTGTGGCAGGCACTATCGTAATAATGCCGACGCGCTGAGCATAAATTGCTACGGCCTATTTCACCTTGATCTAGGTTGTGTAGTACTGTGACCAAAGTTATTGATTTTTGAGGCGTATTTGCGATGACTTCGGCTTCAACTCTAGGTCCGCTGAATCCTGGCAATGTGGTGAGTGCTGCGCTGCGCCTGTGTCGAGATCGCTTCAAAACCTACTTCGGCCTTTCGCTGGTTGCCGTCCTGTGGGCCTCTTTACCGATTATTGGCATTGCCATACTAGCCGTTCTGCTGGCGGGACTAGTAGGCCCTCCCCCCGTCGTGTGGGCGATGCTGCTACTGCCTAGCATTGCGCTAGTTGTGTACGGCTGGGCCAAGTACGTGATGTATTCAGGCGTATTGGCGCGTCTGTCGTTTCGTGAGCTGATCAATGAGCCCGAAACGCCTGCTCAGGCTAAGCAGCAGCTACAGCCCAAGATGTGGTCGTTTCTGGGGCTGGCGTTTTTATTGTTTATTATTTTTCTAGCAACTTACTTCATTGTTGCAATTGGTGGGACTATCGTTGGCGCTGTTGTAGGCGGTGTTCTCGGCTATATTCTGAACGCTATTTTTGGTTCAGGCGGTGCCATTTTTGCCACTGTCATCTCGGTAATACTGGCTCTGCTCGGCATTATCTTCTGTTTTGTATGGGTGTTTGGCCGTGTGTTTATTGCTGAAGTCCCCATGGCTGTGGAGGCTCGAACGGGTGCAGGCGGTGGTATAAGCCGCAGCTGGCAGCTGACTAAGCGCTCAGTGCTACGCATTCAATTCGTGGTGCTAGCCGCTTTCTTAGTCACTTTGCCAGCCTATGTTGTCATTTATGCCGTTGCGCTATTGCCCCCATTCTTGCTGCCAGGGTTAGAGCCCGGTAGCTCTGCTTACAATGTATTTACCCTAGTGTCCACACTTGTAAGTATGGCTGTGAATATTATGCTGATGCCTTTTTGGCAGGCGATAAAAGGGGTGCTCTATTATGACTTGCGTAGCCGTCGGGAAGGTTTGGATCTCACCCTGTAGGGATAAATAATAGAGAGAGACACCTACCTTTGTTTGCAAGACTTGGCTTGCAAAAATCATATGAGCCTGTTTAACCGGATCAAAATCCAAACGCCGGAGAGTGTAGAGCTGGAGTTTACGCTCGCAGGGGTGGGTGGTCGGGCCGTAGCGCTAACCATTGACTACGTGATTCTCTGGACCTCGCTGCTGCTGGTGTTTTGGTTTTTGATTTTTGTGCTCTCGCAGCTCAGCCAGTGGGATGTGATCTTGTCTGCAGATTCTGATGTGTTGCAGCTGTGGGCGCAGGCAATTATTGGCTTGGTGATGTTTGCGATGTACGTGGGCTATTTCATCGGGTTTGAAACGGCCTGGTATGGGCAAACGCCGGGTAAGCGCTACGCGCACATTCGGGTGATTCGTGACGATGCGCAGCCCGTGAGAGTATTTCAGACGACGTTGCGATCGCTCCTCCGCCCCGTAGACGATATCTTTTTCCTTGGCTTCTTCTGCATTTTGCTCGGCAAACGCGAAAAGAGAATTGGTGACTGGCTCGCTGGCACCCTCGTAGTGCAGACTGACCCGCGCACAGCAGGCAAAGACATTGCTGTGTCTGAATTGGCCAAAAACGTCGCGCCAAAGCTGCTAGAAGAAATGGACTTTGAGCGAGTCAGTCCCGATAACTTTGCGACCATTCGCGAGTACCTCAAGCGTCGTAATGGACTGCTGCCCGTTGCTCGTAAAGAACTCAGCATAAAGCTAGCCCGCGCCCTTAAAGAGACTGTTCAGCTAGAAAATCTACCCGTAGAGATGACCGCAGATACTTTTTTGGAAGCGGTGTACTGGGGCTACCAGCAGCAAAAGCGAAGATAGCCGTTAAGCTTGTGTTAGCGAGATCAGTATACTCATCATGGCAACGACTAATGGCTTGAAAATCGGCGAAGTCTCTAAGCAGACTGCCACTGCAGTAGGAGCCTTACGCTATTACGAGACCCTAGGGCTGTTGACCTCTGAACGAGGCCGCAATGGCTACCGATACTATGCACCATCGGCTGTGTATCAGGTGCAGTTTATCAAAAAAGCACAAGCATTAGGCTTTTCGCTCGAAGACATTGGTGAGGTGCTAACGGTACACGAGCATGGAGATGTGCCTTGTGGGCTGGTACAACAGATTTTGCAAACCAAAATAGAACAGCTCACCGCCCAAATCGAAAAGATGCGCGCCTTCAAAGCCGAGCTAGAAACCTACCGAGACACTTGGGCCGAATCGCAACCCCGACCGAATCCAGACGATATCTGCCCCTTGATTAAAACGGTAAAGTTGAGTAGGTAGGTGTTGTTCAGAAATTTCTGGACCCTGTAAGAGATGTACTTTGGAAACATCAGCACGTTAGCAATGTCAGAAAGAAAAGCGCCTTGACAATCTTGGACTAGGGCGCTTTTCTGGTGTTGTTTGGTAAGCAGTTTGAAGGCTTTATGCGCTGCGACGGCGGGGTGTTTGTATTCGGAATTGTTCTTTAGGATATTCACGACACAGCTTTGGAAGTATTTGGTGTCAGCTGTAGATAAAGTCCTGGCACTACCAGCAACGCAATCAACGTAGCCGACAACAATCCAAAAATAATCGCCATACACAGCGGAAACCACTGAGGATCGCTCAATGCTAACGGAATCAAACCAATAATGGTCGTAATTGACGTTGTTAAAATTGGTCGCAGTCGGTCACTGGCTCCCGCTGCCGCCGCATGGCGCACATCCAAACCCTCTTTGCGTCGCTCATTCATCGTCTCCACCATCACAATGGCATCGTTTACCACAATTCCCACCAGCGCAATCACACCAATCATGGCGGGAAACGAAAACGATAGCCCCAGCAAAAAGAACCCAAACAATGTCCCAATCAACGCAAAGGGAACGGTGAGAATAATAATTAACGGCTGCGTGTAGGATCCAAACTGCAACACTAGCACCGCAAACACCAAGAATAGGGCCACTACCAGCATCTGCCCAGCAGAACTAAAGGTTTCACTGCTTGTATCTGCATCCCCACCAAAGCGATAAGAATATCCCCGAGGCCAACGGTCAGGATTGCTTTCATCATTAGAGTCATATTGCATACCCTCCAGCTTCGGCGTTAGCTCAGCCAAAATCTCAGCATCATAAAAGTTTTGGCCAGGAATCACTTTGGCCAATATTGTCACACTACGCTGAGTGTTGCGATGGGTAATTGATAACGGCACCGCCCCTGGCACCTGCTCTAGTAGCGCGCCCGCTGGTAATGCCTCCCCACCCTGGGTAATAAACCGCATAGTCGTAAATTCATCCAACCGGGAAGGCCCTCCAACGCCGCCCTGACGAGAGGGCCAGCGAGTACTCAAACGAATCTCAAGATCCTCCTCACCACTGCCAACCGGAAAATCACCCACATCGTTGTCAGTCATCATGTAGCGACCCTGCAGCCCCAAATCATCCTGACTAATGCCATAAAAGTCTAAAGACTCACGCTTGGGCACTAGCTTAAAATCTCTTCTCAGGTTGCCTAAGTCATCCCGCACATCCATAGTGCCTGGAATCTCTCTTAAGGATTGTTGCACTTCGCTAGAAATCTCTCTTAAGGTTTCTAAGTCATTTCCAAATATTTCTATCTGAATCGGGTCAGAGCCCCCACCCGAGAGCGGGAATCCCGTATTTAAAACCGCGCCTGGATAGTTACGAAGAATGTCGCTTTCTAGCTGGACGCTGAGGTCATAAGCATAGTCAAAAGAATCACGCGATCGCTGATTACGATCCACAAATACTGCCGATATTCCCACGAAGTAATCCGCATTACCGGGCTTAATCTCGCTGGCGGCAACCAGATTGCTCCGCTGGCCCACCAGCTTAACCACACTTTCAAATACCTTTTTTCCTGGCTTTTCTCCTCCCTTTTCTTCATTGGAGTCACTGTAGTTTCGCACCAACTCTCCTATCCGGTCAGCCACTTCCTGAGAGGTTTCTAGGGTGGCAGTTGGGGGTAACTCTACATTCAGGCTCAGTTTGTTTTCGTCACTGACAGCAAACAGAGAACTAGGAAGCTGACTGAATAAAATAACCGCACAGACAAACAAGGCCATAGCCCCTGCTGTCCACAGACGCGCGACATGGCGGTTGGGTATCGTCATGCGCAAGCTCCAGTGGGAAAAGTATTCAGAAACTCTTTCCGTAAGGCGATCAACAGCGGTTTTAGATTTTTTGCCTTCCTGGCTACCTAAGAGAAATTTAGATAGGGGAACCACTGCCAACAGTGCCAGAGCATAGCTCATCACCAGACAAGTAATGGCACTAATGGGAATTAACCGAATAAATTTACCCAGGGTACCGGAGATGGCCATCAACGGTGCCATGGCCAAAATGGTGGTGAGCTGTCCGGTAAAGGCGGGCGACGCATAGGTTTTCACCGTTTTAATCGCCGCCTGAGGCCAGCTCAATCCCTGGACAAAAATACCCTCGTGCAACCCTTCTAGCATGAGGATAAAAACATCTACTAGCAGACCCAGGGCTAAGATCATGCCGACGGTAACCATAGTGTTGAGGGTGTAACCCAGCATCCATAGGATAAAGAGCACTCCGGCAAAGGTCATCGGGATAGCCAATCCAGCAATCAGTGCCTCTCTCCAGGTTAGGGCAACAAATAAAATGGCAAAGACCAAAATAGAGGCCTGTAGCACATTGAGACCCAGGCTCGTCAGAGTGTCACGAATCGAATTAGCATCGTTTGTTAATACCCGATAGGTCATGCCGAAGGGCCAGATGTTCGGGTCTTGACTGGCTAGCTCCATATCGGTGAGGACGTCGTCGATGACCTGAATGGTGTCAGTACCAGCAACCTTGATCACGTCTAGGTTAATGGTGGGGCTAAACTCACTGCCTTGCCAGCTGACAAATGCCCGCTGGGTTTCCCGCTCTAGACCCTGGTAAACCTCAGCGACCTCTGATAGCTGCACCACTCGGCTGTCGTCTAGTCGGGTTATGGGCAGCGATCTTAAATCGTCCAGGGTCCGAAAACGACCGTACATCCGTACCTGAGCACCAAATTCTTCATCGCGTACAAGATCCCAGGAACGGTCAATATTTCCGCCTTGAATCGCATTGCGTACCTGAGTGGTCGAGATGCCTAAGGTGGTCAATCGACTAGGAATCATCTGGATATGGATGACCTCATCCCGTTGACCACCGAGGTTCACTTCCCGCACATTTTTGACCGATTCCAATCGTTCTTGCAGGTCTTCAGCGGCCTGACTCAGTAGATTAATATCTAGACCTTCACCACTCAAGGCCATGGTCAAAACTGGTGAGTCTTGCTGAGATAATTGCTCAAATGATGGTTTTTCCCGCCCTGTGGATTCGTCAGGGAGTTCGGATTCGGCATCGTCCACCTTGCCCCGCAGCTGTTGAATGGATTCGGCAATGGGGGCCTCTGCTTTGAAAGCCACGTTAACGATAGAAAAAGAGTTGAAGGTGGCGCTGGTAAAGTCATCCATGCCCTGAAGACTTTTAATCTCTTTTTCTAGCTTGTCTGTAACCTGATTTTCAATGGTTTCTGCGTCGGTGCCACCCCAGGTGGTGGTGATCCTGGCTCTGGCAATTTTAATTTCAGGATCACCCTCTTTCACCATAGAGAAGTAGCCCATTAGGCCCCCCATGAATAGCATGAAACAGAGGAGAATGGCGAAGATTTGACGGGTGAAGAAGAATTCCATCCAGGCTGGAATTGTTGAGGTTTCAGGGCTCGCTTCTAGGTTAGCGATCGCACGCTCATC
>JBHJIY010000036.1:0-30969 GCA_050042985.1 Phormidesmis sp.
CGGTATTTGAGGCTGATGAGGATGGCTTCATTTTGCAAGCTTTTTCTGACGAGGGTGGCTTATCTGGTAATTCTAGCCTGCTATTTTCAACCTGAATTACATATATAGCTTGGCCTTGAGTAGTTTTTCAGGGACGACTAATTAGCATCACAATCAACATTGCTAACGTTACTGTCAGGTAATGCACCGAGCCACGCCGCCTAGGTACATTTGGCCTTTCCTCATTGTGCTGTGTATTTGTCATCTTGCGAAATCTCTAATTTTGAAACAGCTTTACGATGGCGGATCTATCCAGTTACTGACAACGGCGAGAGGAATCATAGGAATCATAGGAATTAGACAGATTAGCCACTGACCCCAGGTAAGCGGAGAGGTCTGAAAAAGACTGTTCATAACGCTCCACTGACTAAACAAAACCTGGAGAAAGAGAGCGGCGATAATACCCGCCATGAGTATAGGCGCGTGGGTAACAACTTTTGTCTTTTGAGTAATGAAGCGAGCAAAACTAATGCCTTGCTGACTGATGCTGAGTAAATAGACTACACGGGCAGCGACTAGCGATTGAATGGCCATTGTGCGAGCGATCGCAATCTCTCCAGTTGTTGCCATCGCCCATTCAAACATGCCAAAAATTAGAATCCAATTAAACACTGAAACGACCAAAATACGGCGTAGAAGCCGCTTTGTGATCAAGGGCTCTCTCGGATTACGAGGCGGCTTTTGCATGATCCCTTCAGACTTGGGCTCAAAGGCAAGAGGCACTGTCATGGTCAAGGAATTGATCATGTTGAGCCAGAGTACCTGTAAAGAGAGAATCGGGAGGTCTCTAGCAAGCAGAGCACTGATGAGGATTGTCATAGACTCACCGCCGTTGACCGGCAGCAAAAAGGCAATCGCTTTACGCAAGTTTTGATAAACGGTGCGGCCTTCTTCTACAGCTGCTTCAATAGAAGCAAAGTTATCATTGGTCAGCAGCATATCTGCCGCTTCTCGGGCGACTTCTGTGCCACCCTGGCCCATAGCAATGCCAATGTCTGCTTGCTTTAGTGCTGGCGCGTCGTTAACGCCATCACCTGTCATCGCGACAACTTCTCCCTTGGACTGTAGCGCTTCCACGAGCCGTAGCTTTTGCTCAGGCGCGACTCTGGCAAACACATCGCCATCTTCGACCGTTTGGGCCAGCTGCTGTGTGTTCATAGCTGAGAGCTGTTTGCCCTCAAAGGCAACAACGTGAGCCGCTTTTTTTAAGCCCATTTTGCGGGCGATCGCACCTGCGGTCGAAATATGGTCACCGGTGATCATCTTCACCTGAATGCCTGCTCTCTGGCAGGTGTTGACCGCTGCGATCGCCTCCGGCCTGGGCGGGTCAATCATGCCCTGCAATCCTAGAAAAATAAGCCTTGTTTCAATATCTTCATGGTCGATAGCGTGCTGATGGGAAGCCGCTATTTTCTTAGCAAACGCCAGTACTCGTAGGGCCCTGTGGGTCATCGCTTCAACCGCCTGCTCAATAGCGGCAACATCGATAGGAACAATGTTACCTGTAGCATCCATCATGTCGCGACAGCGCCTCAGCAGCGCCTCTACCGACCCCTTAACATAAATGGTTTGCGGATATGCCGCATGCAAACTCGCCATGTATTGATACTGAGATTCAAACGGGATTGAATCTAACCGTGGCATTGATTTAGAAAGTGCCGATTGGCTGAGGTCGGCTTTGGCTGCGGCTGTTAGCAAACCGCCTTCTGTAGGGTCTCCGATGACAGACCAATGGTGTCCTGTTTGCTTGAGCTGAGCATCGTTGCATAGCGCCCCAGCAACCAAACATTCTTCCAGCGCAGTTGGCAGTCTATCCTGTAAACGATTCTTGTCACTCTCTTCTCTGCTCTTTTCATCGCCAACTGGAGATAGCTGTAAGCCAGCTTCAAAAATCTCTCCTTTTGGGCTATATCCGCCGCCGCTGAGTCGATAGTACCGCTGTCCAGCATAGGCCACCTGCACCGTCATTTGATTTTCTGTGAGCGTTCCAGTTTTGTCAGAGCAAATAACCGTAGCGCTACCCAGCGCTTCTACAGCGGGCAGCTTACGAATGATGGTATGCCGCCGAGCCATACGATTAACCCCAATGGCAAGCGTAATCGTCACCACAGCAGGCAGCCCTTCTGGAATAGCACTCACTGCCAAAGCCACAGCGGCTTCAAACATATAGCTCCAAGACTCTCCCTGCCCTAGGCCAATGGCAAAGGTAATCGTCGCTAGAGTCAGAACGCAGTAGAGCAACGTGCGGCTAAACTTAGCAAACTTGCGAGTAAGCGGCGTGGTAAGATTCACGCTCTCTTGCATAGATTGAGAGATTTTACCCACTTCTGTTTCTTTCGCGGTGGACACGACAAGGCCGCGCCCCTGGCCAAAGGTAACAAAGCTGCCAGCATAGGCCATATTGACCCGCTCGGCTAAGGGTGTGTCGGCAGAGATAGACTCAACAGATTTGCTCACCGGAACAGATTCGCCTGTGAGGGCAGATTCGTCTACCTGAAGGCTACGGCTACGGAGCAGTCTAAGGTCAGCGGGGACTTTGTCACCAGAGGTGAGCAGCACAACATCGCCAGGCACCAAATCTTTTGATGGCACTTGCAGGGTTTGACTGTCACGTAGGACGGTGGCTTCGGTGGTCACTGCTTTGGCTAGTGAGGCGATCGCACCTTCTGCCTTAGATTCTTGAATGTAGCCAATCACCGCATTAACGACGGTCACACCCCAAATAACACAGGCGTTTGTCCAGGAGCCCAGAGCAGCCTTGACTGCACCCGCAATCAACAGAATATAGAGTAGCGGCTCATGGAACTGAAGCAAAAACCTCAGCCATGCGGGTTGTCCTTTTGGGGCCGGTAGCTCATTCCAACCGAATACTGCGTAGCGGCGAGCAACTTCTTCAGCGGGTAACCCACTCTCCAAATTGCTCTCGAGCTGCGCGATCGCCTCAGTGCTAGAAAATCTGTGATAGGGCGCGCCTACAACTGGTTTTAACATGGCAGAACAATCTCATAATAAATCATGTAGCACCAGCACAGAGCAGGCTGCATGGTGCACTACATAGTTACTCACACTGCCCAGCAGCATTTCACTCAATCCCATTCGTCCGTGGCTACCCACCACCACCAAATCAACGCCATGAGTTTTTGCCTGCTGACAAATTGCCCAGCCAGCTTTTCCCGACATTTGATAAAACCGGGCCTTTACACCCGCTGATGTCGCCTGCTGAACAAAGGCTTTAAGCTTGTCTGACTCTCTCAGTTCGTACTCCCGGTAGCGCTCTTGATAAACGCTCCAAAGGCTATCATCTATACCCGCGGGGCTCATGGTGCCACCCACTGTTAGGGGCACCGTAGGACTGGTTCTATCGGCTGGTATAAGCACACCCAGTAGTATCAGCTCAGCGCCGAGAGATTGAGCAAGCTCTAAGGTTTTTCTAAAAACAACATCGCAAGTCTCTCCGCCGTCAACACCAGCAAGAATTGTCTTAAACATTGTGTTTTCTCCTTCCTTATTTCCAGGCTAGTTCAGAAATCCTGTTCTGTTGGCATTTTATTTCTATCGTTCTCATTTGTTTTGGTCATTTGTTTTAGCCACCTGCTTTTAGCCAGGAGGCTCATTCGATAAGTCTTGATTACAGGGCGCAACAAAACAGAAAAAATACGATACCGTTAAATTAATCACCTCAACCCGATCGTTTCTGCCATGTCTGATATGCACATAGCTAATGGTGTTGACACTGCTACCGCCTTGCTTTCGGCCTACCAAAAAGGCAAGCGATGCTTTTCAAATGCTGATTTATCAGCGGTCGATTTTAGCGGTGCTGACTTGAAAGGGGCTGACTTCAGCTATGCCGATTTTAGTGAGGCCAACCTCACTCAGGCAAACCTACGAGGGGCTGACCTTAGCTATGCGCAGCTATGTAATGCGCAGCTACGCGAGGCCGACTTGCAAGGCGCTACGCTGATCGGAACTAATTTACGCGGCGCAGTGCTAGAAGGAACAAAGCTGAGAGCCGCCGACTATGATTCAAAAGAGACTCACTTTCCCAAAGGATTCGATCCAAAAGTCGCCAGCATGCGTAATGCAAGAGAGTCTTTACACGGCGCGTAAATGACATGGACTACTGCTAAAACGATAAACGGCCCCATAGTCCCTACAGAATATCGACTCTTCAACCATCATCATTGACAGCGTACCAGTCCTCTCTTGCCGCTTTCACACCCATTTCAACGATTAAGCCAAGGTCACAGCCGTACTCTCCAGCGCAGCTAAAAGAGCCAAGCTCTAGCACATGCAATTCTCCTGCTGACTCACAAATGTCAATGGTGTAAACAATTTCGGGATACCAGCCGACCTGCTTAATCACGTTCGCTGCATAGTCTTTTAGGTAGCCATCTTGAATTCTTTCATTGACTTGTTCTTCTCCCACAAGATAAAGAGAACCCGTGACAATTTGATCCTTGTACGCAAAAAATCGCCACTCACGTGTAATAGGTTTCTTTCCTCCCACTAAAACCAGCGTTGTTTTCTCTCGTTTTAGGTGGCTAGTTAGCGCTTCTATGGTGTTTAGCAGGTTTAAGTCGAAAACACCTGCGCGAAACAACTTCATGTTACTATCTGGCCGAATAAACAGCTCCCCATCGGAGCCAAAGTAATCCAATATTTCTGTTTTTCTTCTGATGAGTTCCGCCAGCGGCAAGATGAAATATTGATTGTTTAGCAGGTGCTGGCCGTAGTGAGCATAGTAAACCGTGCAGCTCAAGTTCCTTTGTGCCATGTAAGCGCCTGGAATCCAGGTTGTGCGAAGCATGTCGCGACCAAGACCTAACGAACCTCGGAACAGAACGCAGTCATGATCAGGAAAATAATTGCTAGCGCTTCTCGGCTGAAAGTCTAAATATTTAACTGCTTTGTAAGGACAGTTTTGTCTTTTGAGTGCAGCGAGGAATGTTTCATCGTCATCGAATACATCTCGCTCTATTAGCCAGCTGACCGGTTTCATCACTTATTTTCCTAATGGTTTGCCTATTTTTTTCAGACCTGCCTCTACATCCACCTCAACCCACCTAGTCGGGACAGTCGATCGAGGTGAAGAATCAATTGCGCTGACTTTTGTCACAAAGGCAATTGTCGTAGAGAGGGGAGCCCGGCTTTATAGGCTTGCTTTCAGAAGTGATAAGTGGTGCTGCATCGCATGGAGAATTAGATAATGGAGCTTACCCTCATGATAGCAAGAATTATTGCGGCAGAAATCAATATTATGGGGATTTTAGGCCTTATAAGGTAAAATACGGCTGCTTCCGTGGGAATACCGTCTTGGCTGAGTTGTTTCTAAGGGAATGATAAAGCAGAGCGGCTTACCTTTGCGAACAACTCGATGACAGCTCCCATCTTGCCTAGTCACAATACTCATAGCAATTCCCACAGCCCAGCAAACAGTCTGTTTGAGGCTGACGATGCATCTGCTAGCAAAGAAGCCAGCAAAGAAGAAAGTGATGCGCAAAGCAGTGAAATAGTAGCACCACCGCATATTTGCCAGGAGGTAGATAGCATTCCAGGTGCGATCGCGCAAATCATCACCACTCATGAAGGCGGCTTTATTGCCTGCCCTTACATCAGCGCCGGCTGCTACAGACTCCTCGAGATTCCACTCTCCACCTCCGTTGCCAAACGCAATTCGCTAAAGCAGCCTGCGACCACATCGCTGATAGATATTATTCATCCAGAAGATCGCAGTCAGTTTTCACTTACCCTTGCGCGCGCTGCCAAGCATTTGCACCTGTGGGAGTGGGAAGGTCGCATCCTATTACCCAGTGGGAAAATAAAGTGGATTGCGCTCACCGTTCAGCCTGTGTCGCCGCAGCCAGATGAAACGACTCTTCATTGGAGTGCGCTGGCGTTGGATATCACCATTCGTCGGCAGGCAGAGCTAGAAACCAAAACCCTTAACCAGCTACTTTCTAGCCGGCTAGAAGCCCGGACTGCCGAACTCGCACTCAGCCAAAACCGACTACAGAATCTGGCCCGCAATGTGCCAGATATGCTATACGAAATGCGGTTGGATGGTCAGTCTCAAGTGACCTTTCCCTACGTGTCGTCGGCCTGTCATCGATTGATTAACATGGCACCCGAGCAGTTTCAGCAGAAGGGCAGCGACGTACTTCTGCTAGTGCATCCGGAAGCACGCCAGGGGCTAAAAGAAGCGGTGAGAGCATCGGCACTTACGCTCAAAGTTTGCTACTATGAATGCCGCTTGATTTTACCTTCGGGGCGGCAGCGGTGGGTGCGTACGGTCGCCAAACCTCAGCCTCATGCCGATGGCTCCATCGTTTGGTATGGCTGCCTGAGTGATATTGGAGATCGCAAGCAAATAGAAGCCAAGCTCAACGACTCACTCAAGGAACTAGCCGACGTCAAGTTCGCCCTCGACTGCTCATCTGATGTGGCGATTACCGACCACAGAGGGCACATCACCTACGTCAACGACAAGTTTTGCGAGGTGTCAAAATACAGTCGCGCTGAGCTGATGGGGCAAACGCATCGCATCGTTAACTCCGGCTACCATACCCAGCAGTTTTTTGAGGACATGTGGTACACCATCAGCAATGGTCACGTGTGGTTGGGGGAAGTGCGTAACCGCAGCAAAAGCGGCGAATATTATTGGGCAGACACCACCATCGTGCCGTTTTTGGATAAAGATGGATGCCCCTATCAGTACGTCGCAATTCGCAACAATATTACCGAGCGCAAGCGCGCTGAGCTGTGCCTAGTGCAGCAAGCAGAAGATTTAGAAAACGCCTTTTCAGACTTGCAGCAAACGCAAACGCAGCTTGTGCAAACTGAAAAAATGTCTAGCCTGGGTCAGTTAGTTGCTGGGGTCGCCCACGAAATCAACAACCCGGTAAGCTTCATCTACGGCAATATCAATCCGGCTAACCGCTATGCCATGAGCCTGATTGAGCTGCTAAAGCTCTATCAACACCACTACCCTAAGCCCCCCGAGGAGATTGAAGAAGAACTCGAAGATCTTGACTTTGAGTTTATGACGGAAGATCTGTTAAATCTGTTGGCTTCTATGAAAGTGGGAGCTGAGAGAATTCGGCAAATTGTGGCCTCTCTGCGAACGTTTTCGCGTAAAGACGAGGCCGAAAAGAAATCAGTCGACGTACACCAGGGAATCGACAGTACGCTAATGATTTTGGCGCATCGCATTAAGCCACAGGCTCACCGCGCTGCCATTCAAATCGTCAAGCACTACGGCGATCTACCCTCTGTGCACTGCTACGCTGGGCAGCTCAATCAGGTATTCATGAATATCATCAGCAATGCAATCGACGCAGTAGATGACGTGGCAAAGCCACAAATTACGCTGTCGACCCGATTAGAAGATGAGTGCGTCATTGCTACGATTCAGGACAATGGTGCTGGCATGACAGAAGAGGTGCGATCGCAAATCTTCAATCCGTTCTTCACCACCAAACCTATCGGGCAGGGCACGGGTATGGGTTTATCTATCAGCTATCAGATTGTGACAGAACGCCACGGTGGTTCGCTACAAGTGACCTCTATCGCCAACGAAGGAACAACCTTCACTATCCAAATCCCTCGGAATCAACCCACCAAATAACAGCCCTCAATCAACTGCAAACCACACTCAAAAGCTAGCGCAAGCCAGCAATACCGGACCAAAAAGACAGCCACTGCCGACAGCAATATTGCGTGATTGCAGGCCAAAACGCAGTAACTGATCGAGAAGTAAGCGCTGCGCGAGGAGTAGTGGAACTGACCTGTGCCACTGATGAACCTGGAATAGCGCTGTTGTCGTAGCGAAAATTAAACTGATATTTGTTCAATAGGGGTTTTTACGGATAAGTACTGTCTCCCAAACTGGGGTGTATCTATTGTCAGCGATCACGACGTTCAGCGATTACGACATCAACAAAAAAGATTCTAGAGCCTTTCAGGAATGAGCTGGTAACCCACTGAATAAATGAACGTGTCTCTTTGTGCTTTTTCTTACTAGCACAGCTCACATCATCACACTCGGTTCGAGCATTCGGATAAAACAAGTCAAAAAAAGGCCAACTCCTATTTTCCAGGACCGCAGAAAGATTGTTTTATCGCCTGACAGCTCAGTAAATATACATCTCACCTCTGAAATTTTCTTGCTGTATGCTCTCGCCGACTGGGAACACTAACCACACAAGGGGTGAGCCCAGCGATTCTCCACCTGTCCTTTGCTACTTCCACACCATCATGAAAGCTATCTCAGACACTGTCAAACAACGCACGCTTACCACCACGAGTGGTGGCGGTGTTGAGACGTTGCTAGAGCCATCCGAAACAGAACTGTCGGGGGTTGATACTGATGATGTACAGGCCGATGTGCATATCGAAGGACTGGATTCTGCTGCGCATGCCAATCCTCGGGCTACACGCACAACAGATTTGGTGCGGCTATATCTCCAAGAGATTGGTCGTGTCAGCCTGCTAGCGCGCGACGAAGAGGTGGCCGAAGCGCAGCGGGTACAGCAGCATATGGAGCTATTGAAACTGCGTAACGAGGCTGCCGAAAAAGAGGAAGGAACGCTGACGCTGTATGTGCACCTGCTCAATACCGAAGACCAGCTCAAAGCGCAGCTGAGTCACCGGCCTTCTTTGGAGCGGTGGGCTAAGGCTGCGGGGATTGAAGCCGCTGAGCTAAAGCCGACTCTAGCAGAAGGCAAACGGCTGTGGGCAGCGCTAGCAAACATCAGCGTAGAAGAACTCATCAGCCTCCAGAAAGAAGGCATTCGCGCCAAGGAACACATGATCAAGGCGAATTTACGCCTGGTTGTGTCCGTAGCCAAAAAGTATCAGAATCGTGGCCTAGAGCTATTGGACTTGATTCAGGAAGGCACCCTGGGCCTAGAGCGGGCAGTAGAGAAATTTGACCCGACGAAGGGCTACCGCTTTAGTACCTATGCTTACTGGTGGATTCGTCAGGGAATTACCCGTGCGATCGCGACTCAAAGCCGCACCATTCGCCTCCCGGTTCACATCACTGAAAAGCTCAACAAAATCAAAAAAGCCCAGCGCAAAATCTCTCAGACACAGGGCCGCACTGCCAAAGTCGAAGACATTGCCAAAGAGCTAGACATGACCGTGGCCCAGGTGCGCGAAGTATTGCAAAAGGTGCCGCGCTCCGTATCGCTAGATACGAAGGTGGGCAAAGATCGCGATACTGAACTCGGCGACCTGCTAGAAGCAGAAGACATTTCGCCCGAAGAACGTCTGATGCGCGAGTCTCTTAAGCGTGACTTGCAACAGCTGCTGACAGACCTTACGACCCGTGAGCAAGAGGTGATTACTTTGCGCTTTGGTCTCGGCGATGGTGTGCCTTACTCCCTAGCAGAGATTGGCCGTACGCTAGAGCTGTCTCGCGAGCGGGTTCGCCAAATCGAATCTAAAGCGCTGCAAAAGCTGCGTCAGCCTAAGCGTCGTAACCGTGTGCGTGACTATTTGGAGTCTTTGGACTAATAGCTATAGTCCGACTTAAACCGAATAGTGAAAAGCCCCTAGGAGACTATGATTATTGTCTCCTAGGGGCTTTTATGGGCCTGTTTTAGGACAGTTTTTGGCATGCCTCTTGAAAGCCTTTTTACAGGTGAGATTTGTGCTAAATCAATTTTTGTTGTTCCATTTATTCTGATTCGCTCTCGCAGTCGCCGTAAGACATGAGGCAGATTTTGACTAACTCGTGAATGAACGCATCTGATTTTTCGTCGTCTAATTTCTCGTACGACCGACTTCTCAACCGCTTATTTGATGAGGCTGGCAGCACAGATTTATCGCCCGACCCCATTGCACAATTACCTCACTCGGTCGGTGTTGGAAGTAGCTGGGAGGCGCGCACAGCATCTGAGAAGGTCGTTGACCCCGCTGTCAGCTTGGGCCAACTAAAAGAAGGAATATTGACAGCCCGAACGCCCGCAGGACTCTTTGAAACCAGCGAGATCAATGCCAGCGCCGGTCCTGTAGACACAGCAGCTAGTGAGATAGAAAGCCGCGATTTGCTCGGTCAGCCCTTGGCCACGATGTCAACCACAGGTGCATCTTACCCTGGCTACGTGCTTCGCTATTCGCCAGGGTTTGCTCTAGAGAATCGACCGGGGGTGGCACAGTGGCAAACGCAAATGCAGCAGCGAGGCTGGCCGATTACGGTCGATGGGCTATATGGGGCCGAGAGCGATCGCATTGCCAGACAGTTTCAGGCAGAAAAGGGACTGTTGATTGATGGCATTGTGGGTGAGCAAACTTGGAAAGCTGCTTTCGATAACAGCACTATTACAGGCATCAATGAACCACAACCCGAGCCCGTAGTAGCACCCATCTCAAACAATCCCTATCCAGGAACTGCGCTGAGCTATAGCCCGTTACAGCCTTTGTCATTCAATCCACAGGCTCAGATCTTCCAACAGCGGCTGCAAGCGTTAAACTGGCAACTTGATAACGATGGCCGATTTGGGCCCAGAAGCGCAGCCGCAACGAGGCTCTTTCAAGAGCAGCATAATTTGGATGCTGATGGGGTTGTTGGTCCACAAACGTGGGCTACTGCGTTTTCAGAAAATGCGCTTAGAGCGCCCACACAACAAGACTTGAATCCTGTTGCCGCAACCAATCGCATCAATGCAGCGGGCCTAGAACTGATCAAATCTTTCGAAGGGCTGCGGCTCAACGCTTATCTGGATGCTGTGGGCGTGTGGACGATTGGATACGGGCATACAAGGACAGCTGGGCCGGGGCAAAGCGTGAGCTTTGCAGGGGCAACGGCCTTGCTACGAGAAGATGTTGCAACCTTTGAAAAAGCGGTGACGCAAGCGGTACGGGTGCCAATTACGGCGAATCAGTATGCTGCGCTGGTGTCGTTTGCCTACAACGTAGGCAGCGGGGCGCTAAACAGTTCTACCCTGCTTCGGCGGTTAAATGCAGGCGATACGTATGGCGCGGCGAATGAGTTTTTGAGATGGAATAGAGCCGGAGGAAGAGCACTCGCTGGGCTAACTCGCAGAAGAGAAGCTGAGCGAGTGTTATTTTTGAGCTGAGTATCAAATCTCGTGCTCGTTCAGGATTTCGACACGATTTTCAGGAATCGATCTTGACGTTACCGGAACCCTCCCTGTGCGCATACAAGTCCATGCATGGCGAAGCAGCAAACCGGCGTCTCCTGTCTGAGGATCGTCTAGGAAGTAGGTATGGCCTAGGCGATCGTATTCGTTGTTGAAGTCATCGCAGTCGATGGCGTATACGTTTTTAGGGACTTTTTCCATCCGTTCAGGGCCGGTATGGCCCAAGCGGCGAGAAGCATTGCTGACATTGGCAACTTTACTCGCTCTGAGCGCTAAGTCATCGGCGGCATAATACACCACAACGTTTCGACTCATGGGGGGAATGACGCCGCCGGCATGGCCAGGTTCGAGCGTTTCATTCACTACATCGGCAGCGGCCATAAAGACATTGCGAAACAGCAGGGCTAGACCACTCTGGGGGTAATTCTTAGCCGACTGCTGAAGCGCGCCACGCAGAACCCGGTTGCCCATGGAGTAGGAGAGAACGTTGACTCGCTTGAGGCAAGGATTTTCTAGCGTGCTGTTTTCTTCGCGCCAGTCGAGGAATTTTTGCAGGAGGCGCATATAGGCCAAGCCGCTGGCATCAGCTCCTTTTTGATCATCGAAATAGTCTTGTACGCGCCCAAAGTCGTTATCGCAGGGCCAAATGAGGGGAATAACGGCGATTTTAGGACTTTTGCCGGTGCCTCTTTTGTTGACCTGATGGAGCGCATCCAGCAGAGATTGCAGTTTTTCGGTTTGCTCAAAGGCTTGCTCTGGCAGGGTGGAGAAGCCGTGGATAAAGAAAAGAATTTGGTCGGCTTTGAGCGCTTTGAGTTCGTCAAATAAGTTGGCGCTGCCAATTTCTGTGTAACCGTAAGGACCGGTGCGGCGACAGCAGTAGAAGGACTGCTCGGCTTGATTATTTTCAAGGACAAAGTTTACGGAGCGGGCGAGGCGGAATTCCTCACCGGTAGTAGGTAGCGGGGTAAGGCCCTGCTCCAGCACGCGGTTAGTGACGAATAGCATATAAGAAAGGAAGGTAAGTCAGCGCCTTTTTTTGGCAAGGCCATTTTTCTATCAGGACTGTAGCCTGATTTTCTGCAACTTACTCTCCCCAGTGAGAAATCCGCGCAATCAGTCTGAGAATTGAGACGACAACATTGGCTGATACTACCGCATCGACAATATCAAATTGGCAAGTGTCAAATTGGCAAGTGTCAAATCGTGTAACTAGAGAAGGCTGTCGAGAGCGACGGAGAAAATGGCTGCGATCGCAGTAATTCCCAAGCCGACGAAGGGATTCTGTCCTTGATTTACGGCAAATGACGTGATGACGCCTGCACCAAGCGCTGCGATCACTAAGGAGACGAGCCAATCTTTACGGGCGTTATTGTGCATGGGAGATGCGGCCCAGCAATAGAGCCAACGTATTAAGGCACTTTAACGCTATCACCTAGGGGGTACGACGGAGGCGTCGTAGCACCGTATATGTAACTAACTGTTGAAATGAGAAAGCTTTCTTAATAGGGTTCTCATTTTGATGCGATTTATTCAGGGGCTGTGTTGCCGTCTTTGACCCAGCCTTCTTCACCGTTGCTCAGCTGTACTCTGAGCCAACCACTCTCTTCTGAGAGCACAGTAATGCTTTCCTGATAGCCAATACCACCAATGTTGGAGTAGTCGGTTCCAGGGCCATCTCTCAAGATTAGTCCTACCGGCTGAGTCACGTAGGCCGCATAGCTTCCATCGAGAGCGATGTCTGGTTCTGGTTCTGGCTCGGGTTCTGGCTCAGGTTCTGGTACGGGCTCTATCGCTACATCGTCGAAGGGTTCACTCTCAGCTTCGGCGGTGGGCGCATTGGCAGCGGCTCTGTCTTCTGGCAGGTCGTTGTCATAAATAGGGCGCTCGGGTGGCTCGGCGGTGCGGGCCATGAAATAGCGCAGCATCGAAGCGCCGGCTAGCGTCATGATCAGCATGGCCAGGATAATGCCGAGGACGAATTTGCTGAGACCTAATAAAAAGTTTTTCATCACCATGGCGACAGAAGAAGAGGGGTGAAAGATGACTGCTGACAGATAACTATAGTCGAGTAAATATAACTCTGTTTAGAGTCCTATGGTTATAGCGTGAAGAGCGCTATTGGTAAAGCCACCTAATACTCGCTAACTCAGCTCTCGTCTTTGCGCTGCTGCTCGATTCGCTCTGAGAGGGGCGTTTGCCGAGACGCTAATCGGGCGCGGCCCGCTGCGGCCCAGTCTTGCAGCGCTTCTATTTGCTGCTGAGCGGTGCGAGCTAGCGGGATGATTTGGCTGATGGCTTCGAGGACGTCGTCGCTGGTGAAGTCGCGATTTTGGCTGAAGCCAATGTGCATGGCTTCGATGATGGACTGCTCGATTTCGGCCCCGGAGAAGTCCGGGGTTTCGTAGGCGAGGCGGGTGAGATCGTAGCTGGCAAGGTTGTGTGGGCGCAGGCGGGAAAGATGCACGGAGAAGATAGCTTCTCGCTCTTCTTGGCTGGGTAGGCCGACGAAGAAGATTTCGTCAAAGCGGCCTCGGCGCAGCATTTCGGGTGGGAGGGACTGAATGTTGTTGGCAGTGGCAACGACGAAAACAGGGGACGATTTTTCGGCTAGCCAGGTGATGAAGGTACCGAATACGCGGCTGGTGGTGCCAGAGTCGCCGCGTCCATCGAATCCGGCAAAGGCTTTGTCGATTTCATCGATCCAGAGGATGCAGGGGGCGAGGGCTTCGGCGAGCTGAATCATTTGCCGGGTACGGGACTCGGATTCGCCGACGAGGCCGCCGAAGAGACGGCCTACGTCCAGGCGCAAAAGGGGAAGGTGCCAGTGGTGTGCGATCGCCTTGGCCGTCAGCGACTTCCCTGTCCCCTGAATGCCCACCAGCATCAGCCCACGCGGATGGGGCAATCCATACTGCCTGGCCTTTTCAGAAAATGCGCCGCCGCGCTTCAGCAGCCAGTCTTTAAGGCTATCGAGCCCACCAATATCTGAGATTCTCTCGCTAGCCGGGTAAAACTCCAGAATTTGGGTTTGGCGAATGGTCTGCCGCTTTTCTTCAAGAATAAGGTCGATATCTTCGGGTTCAAAGGTGCCATGGGCGGCGATGCCTCTAGCTAGCACACGGCGGATGCGCTCTAGGGCAAGGCCCTGGCATGAGCGCACCAGCTCATCGGTATCGCGAGGAGAGAGGTTGCTGCCGGTAGCGCTCAGCAGACGAGCCACTTCGGCGCGAATTTCGCTGGCTTCGGGGAGCGGAAATTCTAAAACGGTGACAATATTACTCAGCTCATCGGGCACGGTGAGCTGCGCGGAAAGGATGATGATGTTTTTGGGCTGGGACTTGAGCACCTTGAGCAGGTTGCGCAGCTTGCGTGAAATCGCAATGTCTTCGAGAAAGCGATGAAAGTCTCTGAGAACGAACAGCGCAGCAGCCGAGGCGGGGACTTTTTCGATGAGTTCTAGGGCTTGGAGCGGGTTGCGGCGGCCAAAACCATTGTCGGTGGGGTTGCCCTGATAGCCATCGACGTAGTCCCAGGTGTAGACGGTGCGGTTGCCGATATCGGCAGCGCAGGCAGCGATCGCACCTTCAGCCCGTTCTTCTTCGCGGGTGGGGATATAGATTAGCGGGTAGCGCGATCGCACCAGCAAACTCAACTCTTCGCGAAAACTCATTGCACGCTTCCAACACACTCTTTAGGTAAATCATAAGAGGTTGTGCGAAAAGTTCAGCACGCCGTCAGATCCCCCTTAAGTCCCCCTTGAGAAGGGGGAGGCAAGACTCAAATCCCCCTTCTCAAGGGGCTAGGGGGATCTGACGATGTACTGTGGCACTGCCGAATACTTTTCATACAGACCATAGCCTTACAAAAATACACCGTTTGCTAGCTGCTGCACCTGATTAGCACTTAGCGCGTCATTGTAAAGCTGAAACTCATCAACGCTACCAATAAGTCCCTTTCGGTTACCCCCAGAGCCATCGGCATATCGGCTACTGCCGTTGGTATTACCGATACCAATACGATCTACATGCCGCCACATTTGTGTACCTTGCGCACTCCCGACTTTTTTGCCGTCGAGGTAGGCAGTGAGGGCGTTGGGCTTCAGCGTGTCGTCGCCATCTAGCACTAGCGCCACATGGTGCCACTCGCCAGATTTCACCTGGTTGGGCTTAGTTGTCACCCAGTCACCCTTTGCCCAGTTACCTTTGTTACTCCAGCCGCCGAAGTACAGCAAATCATCTTCCACATACATGTTCAAACCGCGCGAGCGGCCACCCTCTTCGTAGAGCACTTGCTTTTTGTCAGAGCTGGCATCGTCTGTTTTGAACCACATCGAGATGGTGCGCTCGGGGTTGATGCCAAGGTTGATATCTTCGGAGTTGTTAATGGCTACGCGGCTGCCATTGCTACCGTCAAACTTCACGGCTTTACCGAACTTGCCATTCTCTCGGCTCGCTGACCCTGTTAAGCGACCGCTGTTGTTTTGCCCCGCTGTAGAACTATCTACGGCGGTCATCATACCGCTGCTCTCATCGAAGCTGAGTCGGACTACGGGGACAATTTCGCTAGGAGCAATGGGTTGAGGCGTCTTTGGCTCAGGCGTCGGCTCAGGCGTCGGTGGGTTTGTAGGAACAACGGGAGAATTGGAGCCGTTGTCTGGTGGCACGGGGTCACCGCCGATAGCATTCGCTTTGCCCATCAGAGAGACATTATCAATGGCGATTAGGTCTTTGGGGTTGTTGCCACGCTCCGCGTTTACTTGAAATAACAGGTAGTCGTAACCTTTGCCTAGGTTGACGTCTAGTGAAATATTCTTCCAATCGAAGAAACCGCCGTTTTGCTTGGTGAAAGTTTTGGTGGCTAGGGCGGTGCGCTGCATAGGCAAGGTGCCAACCTGCTGGGGGCCATTGGCTGCTCTTGGCATAGCATTGTCAAACTGGCCGTTAACACCCCAGAGCCGAACGCTGACTTCGTTTTGTGCAAAGGCTTTGTTCGAGGCCGCCCCTTCAAGATTTTTTAGCTTAAAGCTAAGGGTTTGCTGACCGCGATGCACTTTGTCGTTGCGGGTGACTTGGCCCATGAAATTACTGCGATCGCCCGACTTAGAAAGCTGCGCAAACCCATTCTTAATCCGCACACCATCACTTACAAACCAGCCCTCATCAGAGCCCTGACTGTTGCTTCTGTTTTGAGTTTTTGTGCCCGCGCCAAAATCACCATCCGCAAACGCATTGACATAGGCAGAAGGCTGAACTTTCACTGTCTGCTTAGATGTTGTCGCTTTGCCTTTGCTATCGAGTACAGTCAGCGCAACATTTTTGTTCCCAGCTTTGTCAAAGACATGGGAGAGCGTACGGCCATAGGCATCGATAGAACCGTTGCCATCCAAATCCCAGCCATAGCCAGCAATCCCTTTGCTAGCGAGTTTCTTTGAAGCATCTGGGTCTTGAGAAGCACTCGCATCTAGCTCCACAGCTAGGCCACCTAGCGCTTTAGCAGAAAACTTAGCCATAGGCGCTTTGTTGTTCTTCGCCTCAGAGAATGTGTTGTTCTTGAACTTAACAAACGCTGCGTAATCGTCGGGGACACCCTGCTGAATAGAGCCGCCCACTTTGCCAAGGTTGTAAGCGTTGCCAATAACGGTACTGTTACTTAGAGAAGTGGTGATGAAAGGTTTATCCGTATTGGGATTATCAAAGTCTATGCCTTCGGTGAAGCCAGACACGGTAAGGTTGTCGTATTCGGAGCCATAGCTCGCCTGGTTGTTGAACAAGCCTTGGCCGCCCGCTAGTAGAGGGCCATTGTCTCGACCCAGAATCAAGCTGTCTTTGATGTCGACATTGCTGCTGTATTCTACGAACGCGCCACCGAAACGGTTTTCCCAAAGCTTGGCATCTTTGATGAGCGATCGCCCTTCGTGCGCAGTCTTAGGGTAGGGCGTGCTGAAGTTCAGCTCGCCGTCAAAGTTGGTGTTGTGCGCCCAAATTCGCAGGCCGATCGAAGCGTTGTAGCTCTCGAAGCCATCAATTTCGGCCATGGGCACATCGCGAATGTCGACTTCGGTTTGCCCTGCGGGAAAGAGCTTCTTCAGCTCAGGGGGCAAGTTGGCAACCTTCAGCGTCGTCGCATCGCGCTTGTATAGACTGGGCTCCAGCACACTACCAAACACTTCCATACCCGTTTGGTTGGAGCTAATGGCCGTGTTGTCTTTGTTTTTTATCAGGCCCGCGCCCTGAATCCAGTAGCCCGTACCCTGAATACCAAAGTCGTAGCGCCGCTCGCGAATGTTGCGCTCTTTTTGCGCCTGACCGAGAGAGATTCCTGTTGTTTTAATCGTAAGGTTGTCGGTCCACCAGCCGATTTCGTTGCCCGATTCGGCGGCGATGCCTGCACCCACCACGTCAAAAACAACATTATCTTCTAGGCCAGCGTGGCTGTCGTGCTGCACAATACCCCACCCAGGGCTCCCTTCTACCGCATTACCACGAAGGATAGCCGCCTGACCGTTGATATCGTCTGCGCCCGTGCGATGCAGGTGCAGCGCATAGCGACCTCTGACATTTGTTCCTTTGCCGTTGGAGCCGTCAACGTTTTTGCCAACATCGTCTACCGGCTTTGATTTATCGGAGCGGCCCAGCTCATAGAAGCCTGCATTCAGGACTTTGACGTTGGGGTTGTGCATCAGCATGACGTGGGCTCGGCGGTCGATAGGCACGTTTTTGCCGTTCTCTGTCTCGAAGGTGACGTTGCGGCTGAGGTTGCCAGCGTACAGGCTGAGCTTATTGGCAGAGTTTGCCAGGTTGCTGCGGGTATGGTCAAAGCGCAGCACGTTGCGATTGCCGGACTTTATGTCTTCATTTACAAAGCGAACTTCTTTGCCCTTGATGCTAGTAATGGTGAGGACTTCGTCTTGGAAGCGGGAGTTGTCGCTGTCTTTGCCTCGGAAGACATAGTTGGTCCCGCCAAGAACAATGCGATCGCCCACCTGCCAGCCCTGAGGCGAGTCATTGAACCTCAGCACACTAGATCCTTTGGCGGCATCGCCCACCAGCTCTAGCTTGTCTGCCTTATCCGCACCGTAAATGTTCACCACACCGTGGCTTACGAGTCCTTTACTGAGCTGGTTAGGATCCCACTTCTTGTCAATACCGCTGTCGCTAGTAAAGATAATTTGTGCTTGCTTATCAGCGGCAACAGACTGCCCGGCTGAGCCAATGTCCAACCGGCCCGTTGAGCCATTCAGAATCGTCTTGACCTTGATTTGCGTATCTTTGTTCGTTGCAAACTTAAGGTTGCCTTCAATCGAAACGGTCTCTAGGCGAGCATCACTGACTTGGTCATAGGTCACCACAGCACCCTTCTTGATCAAGACTTTGGCATTGTTGCCAGGCACTTTGCCATTACTCCAGGTTTTAGGATTAGACCAAGCTCCACTTTTGACAGCCGTGTGTGTGTGGCTAGTACTGTCAATTAGCTTTTGTACTGGGTCATTCATATGATCCATCGGATCAACAAAACTACCTTGCTTGGGGCCACCATGGCTCATACCACCGTGGCTCATACCGCTGTGGTTGGATGCCATGTTGTTGTTCATTGATGCATTATCCATATTGAAATGATTCTCCTGATATGCACGGCAGCCGAATATAGGCAGCTAGACGCTAGCGACTAGAGGCCTTGTTCGACGTAGACCGCGTGTTCTCGTAAATTTCTTCTTTCTCGCATGTTCTATGCGTTCTCTTAATCTGTACAGTCCTTGAGTTTGCGATCAACAACACATAGCCACTCAAAACAGTGCACTTACTCTTTGGCAAGTGCTGAATTGGGCGCTAAGCTTTTGAACAATTCTGCTATAGCTTTGCGCACTTAGCTTTGTGCATGCGTAATCACTAGAACCACTACACTTACTAGCTAAGTGCGGCGCGAACTGCTGAATGCATTTAGCAGTTCGCTATATGGGAAAGGACTATGACAGATGCGCAGCAGCGCTAAATAGCTGTAGAGGTCGGAAGTGCCTACAGCATGACAATATACAGCGCTTGGGCGAGCGCTCGATGACGAAAGTGAATTGACTATCTAACTGACTATCTAAATGTGTGCTGAGGTATGTGTGCCGAGGCAACTTTCGAGTTTGGGAAAACATCAAGCCAGACAAATTTCACAGAGTACCAACAGTCGCTGATGGGGCATATGAGCGAATCAGATAAGACTTTCGATAATGACAACTTCGGAGATGCACTCAATCAAGTGACGATGATCGAGTCGGGCGGTTTTGGCGGTGCCCTGTTTTGAACTGTCCTTATTCAAACCCCGATCAGAATTTATGTCAACTTCATAGACAACGATACGAGAGGCTACGTCTCAAGGCATACAAAAACCTTCCGGGCCTTTACTAGGCAGTGCCTATAGCGGTTTTACACTGATTCTCTTCAGATAAAAATGTAATGAAGATCACGTTTTTACATCAAGTCTACCAAAACAAAACAAGCGCCTAAACAGCACGTAAAGTGTCGTCAAATATGAACTTGGTCGATTTTCGATGAAGAGAAATAAGGAGAATAATTGAAATGCGAAAAAAGCATTAGCCGCTTGCATATCAAGATTTCAAATGGTTGCGCAGCGAAAACAACAAGAAAATAAAATGAACACTTAAGTTTATTTATCCGGACAATTTACAAGAGTGTTGAGCACAACACTTTCAAGAGGACGATAAAAGTCTCAACCCGATATCTTTTCACACAGTTTCTCTGGCAGCTGTGCCATCACTCTTTTAAAGGGTGCTGAGCTATCTAACCCTCTCGACAAAATCAGCGCGCCTTGCAGAGCGATAATGGCATCTTCTGCACGCTGCTGAGCCAGCGCCGACGGGAGGCCTGCCTCGGAAAGAACATGTGCGATCGCAGCCAAAAATCCCTCTAATCGCCGCTTCACAGACTCGTGAAACACGCTGTGAGCTTGCCCCACAGTCAACGTTGCTAGCAAGCAAGGCTGCTCACCGGCGCTGTAGAGTTCGCTGAGGCGATCGCACATCTGTTGAAATCGGTCCAAGGCGGCACCTTCTGAAGCCAGCACCTGCAAAATGTTCTCTTCAAACCACTGCTGCGAATAACTCAGCGTAGCAGTCAACATTTCTGCCTTGCCACCCGGAAAATGATGGTACAAACTAGCTTTGCCCAGCTTTGTTGCTGCCGAAATTTTGCTCACACTGACCCCATCATAGCCATGCTGCCGAAAGAGATGAAATAAAATGGGTAGCAGCGTTTCCTTAGGCATAGAGACAAAATCAAGAGGTAGGGGCAGCTGTCTTGTGCATATCGCCCCATTTATTGACACTATACCGAACGATCGGTTTAATAAGATCGCGAGTGCGCCTTTTGCACAAGCCGCCCCCCAAGGCGCTGGCTTATCGCTCGGTTTCAACCTACTGTTCATTCAGCACTGCTTCTATGCTAAAGCTCTACGGCCATCCCCTCTCTGGCAACGTTTACAAAGCGAAGCTACTCATGTCTTTTTTAGGCATCGACTATGAGAACATCGACATTGCGTTGGAAAAGGGCGAACATCAGCAGCCCGACTTTTTGGCGCTAAATCCCTTCGCCCAGGTACCCGTATTACAAGATGGTGATGTCGTCTTAGCCGATGCACAGGCAATTTTGGTGTACTTGGCCCGGCAGTATGGCGGGGCTGAAGCCGATAAGTGGCTCCCGCTAGAGGCGCTACCCATGGCACAGGTGATGCGCTGGCTCTCAACCACCGCTGGCGAAGTCCGTCAGGGCCCAGAGTTTGCTAGGCTCTATCACCTTTTCAAGGTGTCGACTATCGACATTGAGCAAACCAGCAAAAAGGCGACATTCATCCTGCAGCAGCTAGAGCAGCATCTTACTCAGCGAGATTGGCTCGCCTGCGATCGCTTAACCATTGCAGATGTTGCCGTCTTTCCCTACGTAGCGCTTTCTCGCGACGGGCAGGTGCCGCTAGAGGTATATCCGTGGGTGATGAATTGGATTGAGCGGATTAAGCAGCAGCCGGGGTTTGTGGGAATGCCGGGAGTTTGACCTTACTCCGCCAGCTGTTGCTTTAGGCGAGACAACGCTGCCCACCGATGGTCAACCTCGACCTCGGGTGGATTGCTGGTGATCTCGATGCCTGAGCAGTCGGCGTTGCAAATTTGCTTTTGGGGAATGGCGAGGCACATTTGCTCGTAGAGCCAATCGTTAGGGCTAAAGTAGCCTTGCGGCGGCAAGGACTCGACGAGATCTTCGAGTTCTACTTCTTTTTCGAGTACCGAATCGTCTACGACGGGTTCTTCTAGCCACAGAATTTCTGAGGCGTTGACCTGCACCCTCGTGTTGTAGCTTTGCAAGCAGCGATCGCACTCCAGCGTCATAATCGCCTCGGCTTTGGCTCTTACGTCTAAAAAAGTACCTCGATGAGATACGCTCAGCTCACCTTTTACAGGCGTTAGCGTGTCTAGCTGAGGCAGATGCTCACTGACATCTAGCGCGATTGTTTTGTTCGGCGCGTTAACAATCTGCGGAATATGGATAGCTCTCATGGTTCTAGAGGCGTGTTGTTTCTAGAGGCGTGTTGTTGTCTTAAAAAACTACTCGGACGCTGTATCTGTCTCAGCAGCAGCGTCTGCGCTCACTAGCTTGACCACCAGATGCCGCTCGGGTTCTCTGCCTCGGCTGAAAGTTTCAATCTTCTCGTAGTCACCCAGTAAGCCATGCACCTGCCGACGTTCTGCGGAAGAGAGGCCTTTTACCTCGTGCTCAGCAATGCCGTTTTCTAGCACTTCTTTGGCGGCTTCATCGGCCAGCTGCTTTAGTTCCGCCTGGCGCTTCTGGCGATAGCCATTAATTTCTATGGTGTAGGAGTGCTGCTCATCCTTTTCTACGCCCATGTTCAAGATGGTATTGGCCAGGTACTGCACAGAGTCGAGAACGATGCCGCGATCGCCAATCAGTGCAGTAACCTGCTCCTCCGACAAGCTAGCAGTATCAATCGTCAGCCAGTAGCTGTCGTCGCCCAGGTCTCCGGTGGTTTGGTTTCCGCTCACGGTAGCGTCTAGGCCTTGCAGCTTCAGCAATTTTTCTAGCCAGCCAATGCTCTTTTCCATAGTCTTTTGCCTATCTGCTCTAATGCCTGTCGATTCGCAATATTCATACTATATCAGTCTGTACTTTGCATATACCGAGGCAAATGGCGACCGCTCATCATCACAGCCTCTTGACCTCCCAAATCTATAAAAAAGGCCCATCTGTCGCATGACAGATGGGCCAAAGAAATACCTTTAAAGTAGTCCTTACTTGGAAGCTTTCTTCTTGGAGACTTTCTTTTTATCTGCCTTGCTATTCTTACCGGCTTTACCTTTGCTGTTTTCAGCCTTAGCCGCACGCTTAGCCGCGCCAGGCTCAAAGGCGAGGGTTTTGCGATTGTCGCTGCTGCCTTTGCCCGCAGACTTGGCCTGCGCATCGACCAGCTTCTGAAGGTTCTCAGGGAGAGGCTCTCTAGAAAGGATGAATGACTGTGCCGTTTGGAACATGTTGGCAATCACCATGTACATGAGTACACCAGCAGGCAGCGGGAAGAACAGGAACATACCGGAGAAAATGACCGGTGTAAACTTTGCGATCGCCTTCTGCGGATCGTCTTCACCCTCAGGGCTTGCAGCGTTACCCGAGTTGGTTACCTGCTGAGACACATACAGGCTAATACCAAAGAAGATAATCATCCCGAGGATATCCCAGTGGATTTCACCCTCTTCACCTGTGACGCCAATACGGCCAAGCTTTTCGATAAAGAGAAATCCTTTGTCAGCCGCAAGGCCAGGAACTTTGGCTTGAATGGTGACGTCCCCAGCAGCCAGCGCCTTGATTGTGCCATCTTCTTGAATGGCTATCAGCTCTTCACCCTTGGTCACTTCCCACTCAGGTGTAATGTCGACGCCTTCTTCTCTATACTCTTCGCGCAGCTCGTCTAGCGACTTGTCATCGATCGAGCGCAGCTCAATTTTGGTCGTGTCGCCAACGGCTAGCTTGCTACCCGTAGAGACCACCGCGCCCACACGGAAGTGCTCACCGTCGGCAACAAAAACGTTGCTAGGCTTGGTGACCAAAGGCGCTTGCTCTACCTGCTCAATGGCTTCTTGAGGCATCAGCTTGAGGTTTACGGGCAAAGCGGTATCGGCAAATGGCGATCCTCGCAGCGTGGCAAACAGCGCAAACAAGATGGGCATTTGCAGCACGACCGGAAAGCAGCCCGCTAGCGGATTGCCAAATTCTGAATACAGGCCTTTGATTTCTTCTTGCTGCTTGACGGGGTCGTCTTTGTAGCGCTCTTTGACTTCGGCCATGCGCTTTTGCATGATCGGATTGGCAACCTTCATTTTTCGCATGTTGCGGATAGACCCAGCGTTAAGCGGGTAAAGCGCAAAGCGAATTACTAAGGTGAGGGCGACAATTGCCAGCCCGTAGCTAGGCACAATCCCATAGAAAAAATCTAGGATTGGCAGCATTACGTTGTTTGAAAGGAAGCCGATACCGAAGTCCATGCGCGCTCTTTTATGAAGGCTATTAAGTCCAATTTATCTGAATATTGGAGGTGTTGGCGATGCCGGTGCCACCAATTTTATAGAAACAGTCTATTTGACAAGCGCAGAGCGTGGTTTTGCTTTCGGTTAACCGTACTCCGCGCACACTTGCCTTAGCAATAGAAGCTACGCAACCCCAGCGGCACCGCTCGCTACTTTTGCATTGGGCGAGATTTTGTCGGTAACGTAGTCGTACACATCACGGAAGTTAGGTACGGCGCGTAGCTCAATGCGGCTGCCGTCTTTGAGGGTAAAGACCATATCACCCCAAGCACCTAGGCCACGGGGAACGGTGACTACTTTCGCAATCTCTGAATAGATGATGTCTGTGCGATCGCGCCCCATCCAGCCACCGGTAATCGAGATCCGCCGGCTGGTAATGCGATAGCGCAGCCAGAGCGCTCGTACCAGCGCACCCACTGTCAACGGAATACAAATAATCGTAAAAGCAAGCGCGATATTAAAAATCAGCTCACCAATATGAGGACCACCTTCGTAGTACAGGTCTTCTTTAACAGCCATGGGACACCTCTTTTAGCGCTTTACAATCGCTAACTTTTGTAACAGATATTCTAATTCTCTCAAAAAGTCGTCAAAACTGCACTCTACTGCTGGAGGTCTTACCACAATCACGATTTGCCAAGCGGGGTCTATCGCCATAAAGCGATCGCGAATAATCGCCTTCAGCTGCCGCTTGATACGATTGCGCACCACCGCACGCTTACTGACTTTGCGACTGATAGAAACGCCAAATCGCGGCCCTAGCTTCTCAGCTGGAGCCTTACCTTTACACGACGAAAGCGCAAACGGAGATCCATCTGCGCTTTTATCTTCTTTATTCTGGTCTTTATTTTGGCGAGTGCTGCCACTAAGCTTCTTTTTACCAGCGCTAACAGGCGATTTGCACTTCAGCGCTCTCACAGCCAAATGCCGAGTGGCAGCGCGCTTGCCTTTACGGTGAACCCTGCCAAAATCACGATTAGAACGCAGCCGGTTCTGCGGAGGAAGAGCCACAGCTACTGACAGCTAACTAGCTAACAGAAAGACGAGCACGGCCTTTGCTGCGTCTTGCCTTAATTACATTACGGCCATTTTTTGTACGCATTCTGGCGCGGAAGCCAGAGACACGCTTGCGCTTGCGGGAAGTGCCGCCAAGGGTACGCTTCGTCATGATGTTAAATCTCCTGGTGCTACGGTCTCTTTAGTTAGCCTGCTTTGTATCAGCCTGACGTTAAGGACGCGAAATTCTTTTATGGGTTAGGCGCTGTCTTTTGGTTAAACGCATCTTTTGCTAAAACGAACAGACAGGCACAGATTCTGCATCTTACCGACTTACAGGCGCTTGTGCAACCGGGTCAAACCGAAAGAACTAAACAAAACTGCCTCGCCCGATTCAATAACCGGTCGAGGCAGTGGAAAGAATTTACGAAGCAAAAAGGCTAGTCTTCTTCTGCCACCAACAATTCCCAGGTGCCTACGTATCTGGGTAAAACTTCGCCACGTGACTCCGCTTGCAGATAAAAGCGATGCATGCCGAAGCGGTTAGGGTTGCGAATTCCAGACATAGCGATCACAAAGCTAGTGTCAGCCGGAATATCTTCAGCCATGTAAATTTCGAGCTGGCTAGACTCAGGAATCCATACCACCTCATCTACTTCAATCTCACGACCACCTGTACCACGACCGCGACGAACTTCAATCCGATCAGTATCAAAGGAGCCGCTTCGGTTGGTAAAGGCCTCAGGATAGCTGATGCGGAGCTTAGAAACAGCCCTTTCCATCCGTGTGCCGGGGACCCGTAAGAAGTAGTGCGCGCGCGTGTTACGAGGTGAGTTGTTTCTGAGGGTGTAGGGCAAGCGGAACTCTGAATCAACACCGCCAAAAATTGTGAGGCCCTGGCCTGTTTGTGCCATACCTGGTTGCACAGGTAGTGTCGATAGCGTTGTGGCAATTGCCGCGCCAGAAAGGGCTAGCCCTGACAACAACCGAAACATAGAACGCTTAGCAGACATTCGCGATAACTCCTCAAACCAAAGGGATGGCTAAAAACTGGATGTAAAGACGATGGGCAGCTGTCTGTAGATAGAAACTGTTGGGAGACTTCCCTCAGTTGCAAATCTTAACAGGCCGCTTTTCTTATACTACGTCTAACACTGCACGCAGATCACAGACTTCTGTCGGTGGACGGTTTCTCAAGTGTGTTGTTGGAGTGTGTAGAGTCACGAAGCCCTTCAAAAACTTTTCCAAACAGACGTCAATCTTTGTTGTGAAGACAAGGGGACTCTATTTCTCTTCTGTCAAAATTTAAACTGCCCAAACGTTTAAATTTGCTTGTTTAGAAGTAGGAGATGCCATGACTCTGGCAATTGATAAGGACCGTTCGCGGGCCAGCGAAGACACGCCCACACAGTCCAAAAAAATCGGCGTTCCCAAAGAAGTCGCCCCCGGTGAACGGCGCGTAGCGGCAACGCCTGCCACCGTCAAAAAATTACAAAAGCTCGGGTTTGACGTTCTCATTGAGAATGGAGCCGGAGCGGATGCCAACTTTAATAACGAGGCTTACGAATTAGCAGGCTGCGAAATTGTAAATACAGCAACCGAGCTATGGGCCCGCGCAGATGTGGTGCTCAAGGTGCAGCCACCGCAAGCGCATCCCAACGGCCAGCACGAAGCTGACATGCTAGGGGCTGACAAATCGCTCATTAGCTTTATTTGGCCCGCGCAGAACCAAGCGCTGGTAGACCGGTTGTCGAACCGGCATGCCACGGTGTTAGCGATGGACGCGATTCCTCGCATTAGCCGGGCGCAAAAGATGGACGCGCTCAGCTCCATGGCGAATATTGCTGGCTACCGAGCGGTGATTGAAGCGGCGAATCAGTTTGGTCGATTCTTTACCGGGCAAATTACCGCAGCGGGGAAGGTGCCACCGGCCAAAGTGCTCGTGATTGGCGCAGGTGTAGCGGGCCTAGCAGCGATTGGTGCGGCGAAGAGCTTGGGCGCGATTGTGCGCGCATTTGATACGCGGCCTGTGGTGAAAGAACAGGTGGAAAGCCTAGGCGGCGAGTTCCTAGAGCTGACGTTTGAAGAAGACGGCACTGGCTCTGGTGGCTATGCCAAGACTATGAGCCCCGAATTTATCGCGGCGGAAATGGAGCTGTTTGCGGAGCAGGCGAAAGATGTCGATATTATCATTACGACTGCGCTGATTCCTGGCAAGCGTGCGCCTTTGCTTATCACCAAAGAAACCGCAGAGCTGATGAAGCCGGGCTCTGTGATTGTAGATATGGCCGCTGAGCAGGGCGGAAACTGCGCGGTGACTAAGTCCAATGAGGTGTACGCGCACCAGGGCGTCACGATTGTAGGTATTACCGATTTTCCCAGCCGAATGGCCAGCCAGGCCAGTCAGCTATATGGCACCAACCTATATCACTTGCTCAGCGATATGGGCGGCTCAGAAGAATACAAGGTCGACTTTGAAGACGAAGCGGTACGCGGCGCGCTCATTACCCACGCTGGGGAAGTGACTTGGCCTGCACCTCGTAAGGCGGCTCCGCCCGCACCCGCTGCACCGGCGAAGCCGGTTGAGGTCGCTGCGCCAGTCGCTGAGACGAAAGAATCTTCTCCCATCGTCAAGTGGGTAGGGTTGAGTGCTTTGCTCTGTGGCGTGGTGGCGTTGGGCCTATCGGCACCGCCATCTTTCCTCTCCCACTTCACGGTGTTTATTCTGGCGTGCTTTGTGGGCTGGCAGGTGATTTGGAATGTGAGCCCATCGCTGCATACACCGCTGATGAGTGTGACCAATGCGATTAGCGGCATCATCATCATTGGTGGATTGCTACAGCTGACGGGTGAGTGGAGTACGACGACTGTGTTGGGCGCGATCGCAATCCTAGTCGGCACCATCAACATCTCCGGTGGCTTCCTCGTTACCCAGCGAATGCTCAAAATGTTCCGCAAGTAAATACCCCTCAAAAACAAGCAGCTACAGCAATCAAAGGAATTAATTCATGTCCAACAATTTAGTGACGGTCGCCTATATTGCGGCTATCGTCTTGTTCATTTTGAGCCTGGGCGGCCTATCAAATCAGGAAACGGCCAAGCGCGGTAACTTTTACGGCATGGCTGGGATGGCCTTAGCCATTGGCGCAACCGCCTTCGGTGCTGGTGTGACCAACTACGGCGCACTCGTTGCGGTGATTGTGCCCGGCGTAGTCATTGGTGCATTCCTCGCGTCTCGCGTTGAGATGACGGAAATGCCTGAGCTGGTAGCAGTGCTACACAGCTTTGTCGGATTGGCAGCAGTGCTAGTTGGCATCGGTAACTACTTGCAGCCAGAGTCTGGGTTAGTAGGCGCAGAAGAAACCATTCACATGATTGAAATCTACGTGGGTGTGTTTATCGGCGCGGTGACCTTTACTGGCTCGGTGATCGCCTTTGGCAAGCTGAAAGCGATTATCAGCAGCAAGCCATTAACTCTGCCCGGACGCCATCTGCTAAATATCGGTCTGCTCGTTGGCACGGTTGCCCTCGGCTTTGTATTTATGGGCGCGGAAGGCACAGCTGGACTACCTGCATTACTCGGCATGTGCGGCTTGGCCGGTCTGCTCGGTATGCACCTAGTTGCAGCCATTGGTGGCGCAGATATGCCGGTGGTCATCTCTATGCTGAACAGCTACTCTGGCTGGGCAGCAGCGGCGGCGGGCTTTATGCTCTCGAACGATCTGCTGATTGTGACGGGTGCGTTGGTTGGCAGCAGTGGCGCGATTTTGAGCATCATTATGTGTGAGGCGATGAATCGGTCTTTCATCAGTGTGATTTTGGGTGGCTTTGGTCAGGGCGCGGCGGCTAGTGGCGGTGGCAGTACTGCACCAGGCGGCGACGCGACGTCAACGACTGCGGACGACTCCGTTGAGCTGCTGAACGATGCGAGCAGTGTAATTATCACGCCGGGCCATGGCATGGCAGTGGCGCAGGCGCAGCACGCGGTTGCCGATATCACAAAGATTTTGCGCGATCGCGGTGTCAACGTCCGCTTTGGCATTCATCCGGTTGCCGGTCGCTTACCTGGGCACATGAACGTACTCCTCGCAGAAGCCAACGTCCCTTATGACGTAGTGCTAGAAATGGACGAAATTAACGATGACTTCTCTGAGACAGACGTGGTGCTAGTCATTGGCGCGAACGACACCGTGAATCCTAGCGCGCTGAACGATCCGACTAGCCCCATTGCAGGCATGCCTGTGTTGGAAGTGTGGAACGCGGCAAATGTCGTGGTAATGAAGCGCAGCCTATCTGTTGGCTATGCCGGAGTAGACAACCCACTGTTCTACATGGACAATTCGCAGATGCTCTTTGGCGATGCCAAGGCGAATGTGTCGGCTATTTTGGCTGAGATGCAGAAAACAGCTAAGGTACCCGCGATGGCAGGTGCTCGATAGCAATTTGCACGTGATAGCCTGGCTCGAATCGTAGTCTGAATAGAAAGAAGCGGAAACAATGTTGTTTCCGCTTCTTTTTTGTTTGTAGATTGAATCCCTTAATATTTGTTGATCGAGTTCTGTGGTAATCACGCAGGCAAACGTATCAAAAGATGCAACAAACAGATCCTTTAAAGAGAAAACGGCGATTAATACCACATTTAGCGTTGTAGCTTTTGGCACAGCTATCGACCGGGTCGCACCAACGACCTCTGAATAATGAAGGAGTAGATCGCTCTAATTCGCGTCTGCAAGGCTATACGCGATACAGCTATGTGCGATCGCTCTCTGGCATGATGGAAAAAGGGCGCATCAAACCAACACGCTATATGTAACTAAATCAACACATTTCGTTTATGAGCTATTGCAGCCACAGCCCAGTGGGAAAAATAGAATGGCCTATTTTCAAATTGGGTGCTTGAAACTATGGCTAATGTTCGTCGGCGACAGCTGACCCGCAAAATGAGAATGCGGCGGCTCTATCGCCATCAAAGTAGTGGAATGCGCCTGAAGCGTGCGCTTTCAAAATATTTCAACAGTGGCTGGCTGCCAGGCACGATTTGTCTGGGGCTACTGCTGAGTGCGATCGCAACTATCGGCCCGGCCATGCTGTGGTCGCTGCCTGGGCTGATTGAATCGGGGGCGATCGCGCTCGGCACTCTGATCCTGACGACGCTTCCTTTGTTCTTTGGCTTTTTCCTTGGCTCTACTATTTGGAACCTGGCCAAAAAACGATGGTGGCGAGGGGGTATCAGCTGCACGCTGATGTTTGTCTTCTTGGGCTCGCTCACCTTATCGGTTCTTCGTCTGCTGATTTTTGTAAGGGCAGATAGCCTCTGATATTCATTTCTGCGTTTACGTTCATTTCTGCATTTATATCAATTTCTGCATTGGGCACAGCGGTGCTGAGCCCCTACGGGTCCTGTGGTTTCTGCGGTGTTTGTCGATTAATTGACCTATTTCTGGCCTATTTCCTAGATTCAATCAGTGTCCTAGTATTCGCGAGAATTGTCGGGGCTGAAATATATCATGGAGTACAGTTGGCCGCGTGAAAATGCGGAGATCGCTCTAGAGGACGCGGGAAGGAAATGACTAGCTTGGATGATACAACCCAGGGAGAGCATGGCTTAGACGATGCGCTAAAGCCTGAGACGAACGGTTCTTCGCCTGTAGCGATAGAAGAGGAAGGGATTTTCACCTCGCGGTCGGTGCTGGGATGGTTGGCGTTTTGGTTTGCGATCGCCCTCCTCATTCGCTTTACAAACCTAGCGAGCAAACCCGCCTGGATGGACGAAGTCTCCACAGTCATGTTCAGCTTGGGCAATTCATCCCGCTTTATCCCCACGAACGAAGTTATAGACCTAAATCAAATTCTGGTAGGGCTCCGTCTACGGCCTGACGCCACCGCAATCGATGCAGCCAACTACCTACTTCAAGAGAACAATCATCCACCTGCCTACTTTGTTGTAGCTCACTGGTGGATGCAGCTTTTTAGCGCCATAAAAGGCGGTTCTGACAGCTACGCCTCGCTTTGGGCGGCTAGGGCTTTACCGGCTTTCTTCGGCGCGCTAGCAGTACCAGCGACGTACCTTTTAGGCTGGTTGAGCTTTCGAGATGAGCAAGGCCTACAGCCTCAGGCAGCAGACAAAGCACGCTCAATCGGGTTGGTGTGCGCAGCGGTTATGGCCGTATCGCCCTACAGCGTTTTTCTCTCCCAGGAAGCTCGCCACTACACGCTCGCCATTTTGATGACCAT
>JBHJIY010000037.1:0-8367 GCA_050042985.1 Phormidesmis sp.
GTCGCAGCCCACTTCATTTATTGCAGACATTGTTGTAGAACGAGCCGAAAGTCGCCTTGGAGAGCAGCAGTACGATTTGTTCTTTAATAACTGTGAGCACTTTGCTAATTGGTGCAAGATAGGCCGCAGTGAATGCTATCAGCTCAGCGATTTTGGCCTGCGTTTCGACCAAATTAGGCTACCGCAGGTCGATGATTTGGGTCGAAGCGCGGCGCAGAACGAATCGCCGGAGCGGACACAGCAGCTGTTTCAAGAGGCGCTTGGGAATGTTGCGATCGCAACTCGCACCCTGCTACCTCAATACAAAGCCGCATTGAAAGAAACGCTGAGCTGGCATCAGGTGGCACAAAAAGCACTAGTCAAAAACAGAGAAGACCTAGCTAAAGCCGCGCTACACAAAAAGATTACTGCGAAAAAAGAAGCCGTTAAGATCAAAACCCAGCTCACGCAGCTATCCGACTTACAGCTAAGCCTTGAGCAAAATCAGGCACTCATACCAAATTTTGCAGTGTAGATTTAACGCTACAAATTTGATAGGGAGCTTCGGCAATACAGCTAAACCCGCAATCGAATGCCCTCAAACACCCCACAACAAATAATATTGGGTCAGTTACCCAGGGAACATATCTCCTAAAGGCGATTTAACACGGGAGATATTTGCGAGCGCACTAGTGAATGTCATAGCCAAAGACATTGGCATCCGCTTCGCCCAAATTAATATCATCGAGACCGTATTCCTTCCAGCGACGGGTCACTAGCTCCGCCATAATTGGGTCAGATTCGAGCTGTTCGCCCCATTCGTGAGCTGTCTCCGGCGCGATTTTGGTCGTAGCATCAATCCCCATACGACTACCCAGCCCCAGGCGTTCGTTCGCAAAGTCCAAAGAATCAAAGGGGCTATCCGGCAATATGAACACGTCGCGAATAGGGTCTACTTTAGAGGTCACCGCCCACACGACCTGGCGTGGATCGCGGATATTGATGTCTTTATCGACGACGATAACGAATTTGGTATAGGTGAACTGAGGCAGCGCGGTCCAAAAGGCCATGGCAGCGCGGCGAGCCTGACCGGGATAGGATTTGTCGATGGAGATAATAGCGGCCTTGTAGCTGAGGGCTTCCATGGGGAGGAAGAAGTCAACAATTTCGGTGACCTGCTGACGGAGGATGGGGGTGTAGATACGGTTAAGTGCGATCGCCATCATCGCCTCCTCTTTTGGCGGGCGACCGCTAAAGGTAGTGAGATACACCGGGTCTTTGCGATGGGTCATGCAGTGAAAGCGGATTAGCGGCGCGTCTTCATTGATGCCGCCGTAGTAACCCATGTGGTCACCAAAGGGACCGTCAGTCGCCGTTTCGCCCGGCGTAATCGTGCCTTCTAGCACGAACTCAGACATGGAAGGCACCTCGAGATCGACCGTTTTACACTTCGCAAGGGAAATGCCTCGACCACTGTAGAGTCCCGCGAATAGCCATTCTGAGAGGTCTACGGGAATAGGCGTTGCGGCAGCGAGGATGACGAGAGGATCTACACCGATTGCGATCGCAATTTCTAAATTCTTCCCGCGCTCTGCCGCCTTCCGTAAATGCCGCGCGCCGCCCCGCACTGACAGCCATTGCACCGTCATCGTATTTTTGCTTTGAAGCTGTAGCCGATACACGCCTACGTTCGGCACACCCGTTTCGCAATCTTTGGTAATCACCAAACCCAACGTGCCCACTTTCCCGCCATCTTTGGGATAAGGGCGAATCATCGGAATCTGAGTCAGATCCACATTGTCATCTAGCTTTACCACCTGCTGGCAAGCTGGCAGCCAGTCTCGCGAGGGCTTGGCCTTCACCACATCAAACAAGACTTTGCCTAAATCAATCGCCTGCGAAATCTTTTTTGGCGGCTTAGGCTGCTGCAACATACCAAGCTTTTTACCTAGCACTTCCAGTTCTTCGGGATGCTTCATCCCCATTGCCCAGCACACTCGCTCTACGGTACCGAGCAAATTCACCACGACTGGATGCGGAGAGCCCTTTACATTTTCAAACATCACCGCCGGGCCACCCGCCTGCAAAAGCCGGTTCGAGATTTCGGCAATCTCCAAATTAGGATCTACCTGCGTGGTTACCGTTCGCAGCTGACCACGCGCCTTGACGGTTTTTAAAAAGTCACGCAGGTCTTTCGCCATAGCCAAAACATACTAGAAGAGCTATGAAGGAATGTAACATTAATTCCTAAGTCAGTGCGTCCTTTTGTAGCTGCATCAGCTCACCAATACCCTTTTCGGCATAGTCGAGCATGGCGTTTAGCTGAGCGCGTGTGAAGCTACCGGCCTCAGCGGTGCCTTGGGTTTCGATATATTCCAGCTTTTCGTTCATCACAACATTAAAGTCAATATCAGCGGCAAAGTCTTCGGGATAGTTCAGGTCGAGGAAAGGGTCGCCTTCTAGCAAGCCGACAGAGATAGCAGCGATTTGGTGACGGATAGGTGAGGTAGTGAGATCACCTTTGGAAAGGAGATGTGCGATCGCATCCTCTAACGCCACATATGCTCCAGTAATCGACGTCGTCCGCGTGCCGCCATCCGCCTGAATCACATCTGCATCCACCGTCAGCGTCCGCTCGCCAATTGATTCCAAATCCACCGCCGCCCGCAGGCTACGCCCAATTAGCCTTTGAATCTCTTGCGTCCGGCCCGACAGCTTCATAAATTCGCGCGACTTGCGGGTGTGCGTTGCCCCTGGCAACATCCGATACTCCGCCGTTAGCCAACCTTTTCCTGATCCTTTTAGAAAGCGAGGCACATCGTCATTGACCGAAACCGTGCATAATACTCGCGTGTTACCACAGTGAGCCAGTACAGAGCCAGCTGCATACTTCGTAAAATTACGCTCAAACTTGATGGGGCGAAGCTGGTCGGGCTTTCTATCGTCGGGGCGTTGCCAGGGCATAAGCGATCGCACAAAATAGTCACATCAAAACTGAGCATATAGCGTCTGCACCCAATCTAAAACAGACATTATCTGAAACATAAGTTACCCAGCGTTGTTGCGTATTGAAATAAAACAAGTGCACCAACTACGCTATATTTAGTTGGCCATAGCGCAGCCTAGACACAAAGAACGCTACCTATAGTGCTTTCAGTCAAAAACCAAGCGTCTACTTTGCGTAGTTCTACCAGCGCGCTCAATTATCCAAGCCAGTCATCCAAGCCAGCAAAAACGCTCAATCCAAGCCATTTCTTGCAACTTTATGGTTTCTCAGCTCAGAGTCCTTCCTACCACGCTCACAAATAAAGTCAGCACTCCCGCACCAGTCCCAACCATTACGCGCCATCCGCTACTCAGCGCAATTGAAGGGACCGTACAGGTTTTCACCTCTCAGCACCGTACTTTCTTTACCAATGTCATGGTGCAGGCCATGCGAGTCGCTGAGCAAGGCCTACCAGTACTGGTTGTGCAGTTTTTAAAGGGCGGCATCAACCAAGGTCCAGAAAACCCGATGAGTATGGGTCAAAACTTGGACTGGGTGCGCTGCGGCAGCCCAACCTGCATAAAAGGACCAGACGTTGACGACGATACCAGAACCGCTGTGCAAGAACTCTGGAAACATGCTCAGCTCGCGATAAGAGGCGGTGTATACGGACTCATCGTCCTTGATGAACTCAGCCTAGCCATCGACTTTGGCCTGATTTCAGAAAATGAAGTCCTCACCCTAATCAAAGACCGTCCATCTCACGTTGAAGTCATTTTTACAGGGCCACAGATGCCCGAATCGCTACTCGATGTGGCCGATCAGGTCACACAGTTCCGCCGCAACTATATTGTGTAAATCAGCAGTATTGCGTCAGCAGTCATCGTGTAAAAAGAAGGATCGTGTAAAAAGAAAGTACGTGCAAACGGTAGGACAAACGGTAGGAGCGACATGATTAAGAACGACGCATGGATCAAAACAGCTGCTAGCGAAGGCATGATTGCGCCCTTTGAATCTTCGCTCATTCGCCGCGTTCAGCTACCAACCCACGGCCACGAAACACCCGTCATCAGCTTTGGCCTTTCCTCCTACGGCTACGACATTCGCCTATCGCCGAACGAATTTCGCATCTTTCGTCATGTTCCCGGCACCGTCATCGATCCTAAAAACTTCAACCCCGGCAACCTAGAGCCCACCGAACTCAAGCAAGACGATAACGGCAGCTACTTCATCCTGCCAGCCCATTCCTACGGCCTCGGCGTCGCCCTCGAAAAACTAGAGATGCCCAACAACATCACCACCATCTGCATTGGCAAAAGCACCTACGCCCGCTGCGGCATCATTGCCAACCTCACCCCCGCAGAAGCCGGTTGGCGCGGCCATCTCACCCTAGAGTTCTCCAACTCTTCTAGCGCCGACTGCCGAATCTATGCGAACGAAGGCGTTGTACAGCTACTGTTTTTGGAAGGTGAGCCGTGTCAGGTGAGCTATGACACTCGGAAAGGAAAATATCAAGACCAAGCTGAAGCCGTTACACTCGCACGGATCTAGACATTAGAATAAAGAAAACAGACGCAAGTTCTAGCCATCATGTTTTTTGAGATAGAGGTCGAACAAGAATGACCTACACATCTGTACGCTACAAGACTTATGAAGAATATTTGGCAGCCAACCTCACTTCAGAGCGTCATCTGCGGTTACTCAACAGTGGAGAGATTGTAGAGTTGCCACCAGAAGATGAAAACAACGTTCGTATGGCTAGCGAACTGGAATATCTACTTAAGCAGGTTGTAAAACCTAGAGAACTCGTCAGATATTCTTCTACAGAATTACAGGTTCATCCTGTGGGAGATAGGCGAGTTAACAGAATTCCAGACGTATTAGTACTCCAGCCAGAACATATTGATCTGCTAGCAGAAAAGAAAAGTAGTGCAATCTTGTTTGAGATGCCGCCACCTACTTTTGTGGCTGAAATCGTCAGTCCTGGCGGCACGCAAAGCGACAACTACAAACGCGACTACAGCTGGAAGCGTCAGCAATACGAATGGTGGCAAATTCCCGAGTACTGGATTATCGATCGCCATCGAGATAGGGTGACTGCTTTGGTACTAAAAGGCGACACTTACACAGAAAGGATTTACCAGAGCAGCGAACAAATTCAATCAGTTGTTTTCCCGGATTTACAGTTATCTATTGCTCAAATACTTGCCGGTAGAGAAGTTTAGTCTTTTTGGCTGCGTCGCCAGTTGAACCAGTTTTCGGCCCAGTCGCGTCGCCAGTGGCGGGGCTGCCAGCGAGTCTGCTGCGATTGGTTAGCAGCTGTGAGTACAAGACTCGCTAAGCCTTCGGCAACGGGTGGAGCAGGGATGCGTTCAGCGAAGCTCAGCAGTTGATAGATGGGTTGACCAATTACAGCGGCAAGGGAGACGGCCAGTTGATCTGCGCCGTCACCTAATAGATGAATGCTTTGTAGACGACCTCGTTTACAGATGAGTTTGCAGTATGAAGGAAGGGGCATTGACCTGCTCAAATCAGTGCTGTTGCCAGAGCTTGCGGTAAAAACGGTGTAGTCACCAGTGGGAGAGTAATCTTCTTTGGCAAAGCGGGGGGTAAGGCCAACTCTGGCAAATCGGTGATAGCTATGAGGAATTGAGCTGTACTCAACTCGCCTGTTAGGCACAAACAGCGCATTCCACACTGCAATTTGGGCTTCTGCTTGCGAAGTTGCATCTCCTACCGATTGTCCATGTATTAAAGAGCCGCAGGCAAACACTCTAGGATGCGCCGTTTGCAAGTGCTGATTAGATAGTAGATAAGTGCGTTCGGGAATCTGTTCGTCGACGTTGGGATAGTCGCTAGCAGGATAATAGACAAAATCTGGCAGCATCAAAGCTGGCTTGATACGGCCTAAGGGTAGATGCAGTCTATTCAACTGAGCATCGCGACCTGATGCTTCTACTGGATCGATGAGCTGAATGCCCGTTGCGGTGAGCTGTGCGAGCACCCAAGATCTCACCTCGCTGTCTTCATTCGGCAAAAATCTGTTCGTCACCAGCGAAACGCTAATTCCCATTGCATTCAGCGCTTGTGACCACTCAACTGCAATAGGTGCATCGCCCCAAACACAAATGCTCTGTGGTAACGAGTTCGCTTCTAACAGCTGCTCTACGCCTGTTAAGCAATTACAAGCCCCAAACAGAGGTAAGGCCACACTCCCAAACGCCGCCAACACAGCACGAGTACTCAATTTTCGTCCGGCGACTGTCACTATTAGCTGACGCGACAACCGTTTAGGCATGGCAAGGATCACATCGACGCCGCGAGCACTCAGGACATCAGGAGAGAGCTGTGGCTGCTGAGTTTTGGCTGCGATCGCACTCCACCGCACCAGCGCCAACCAATCAAACTTAGGAGAAGGAGGTTGGCTCCCACTCGATATCTCAGCCTGCTCAAACCACTTACTCACAGATTGTCTTTGCCGCCCTTCACCCAGCTGCTGCAATCCGCGCAGCAAATGCTTAGCCTGCTGCCGCCGAAAATACGTACCTGGCGGCTCTATCAGCGCAACCCTAGCGCCATAGCCTACGGCGCTCAACGCCGCATAGCGACCTTCGAGAGTACCGCCCAAAATTACTAGATCGTAATCAGCTGCCACAGCTCACCGTGTTGGGTACAGTTTCGAGTGTTGGAAGCACATCAGCTAAAGCCGCTAGCAGTCGCTGATTGTCCTCACGAGCTTTTACCGCGACTCGAAAAAAGCGATCGCCTAGCTGCTGAAAACTCATGCAGTCGCGAATATAGATCCTGTGCTTCTTCAGTAGCTGCACCTGCAAATCTGTCGCTGACACTGCGCAATCGACCAAAAAGAAATTGGCACTGCTAGGCAGCGGAGACAATTGCTCGCAAGCAGACAGCCCTTCGAACAAGTAGGCGTTTTCAGTCTCTAGCCACTGCCATGTCTGCTGCGCAAAAGCTGTGTCTTGTAGAGCTGCGACGCCTGCTGCTGCTGCAAAAGTGTTGACAGGCCAGGCATCGCGCCAGCTTTGCCAACGCTGTAGAGTCTCTGGCTGAGCCACAGCGTAACCTAGGCGTATGCCCGGCATACTGTAGAACTTGGTAAGCGATCGCAACACCACCAAATTCGGAAATTCGCTCACCGCATCAATCACACTCTGCTCACGCTCGGGTGGCAAAAAATCCATGAAGGCTTCGTCAACGACTACAAAGGCAAATTTTGAGAGCAGAGATCGCACCTTCTCTGCAGAAAAAAGCGCCCCCGTCGGATTATGAGGATTATTCAACAGCAAGCCGCAACTAGAAAGCTTGACCGTATCAGTCATATCAGATAGTTTTTTGTCCCAATGCTCAATATTCCAGCCCTCAGCATCCAGCAAATCTATGCCTAGTCGTGAAACGGAGAACGCATCCAACGCTCGGTCATAGTCGCTAAAGCCAGGTGCCAGCAGAAAAGTAGGTGTGCTTCGCTCGGCCAGATCACGAGCTGCCCAGGTAAGAAGCTCAGCTGCACCGTTGCCAGGGAGGATGTGGTCGGTAGGGATGTGGTGATGGTGTGCGATCGCCTCTCTCAGCAATCCATAGTTTGGGTCTGGGTAATCCACCACAGACGAAAAAGCCGCCTGAATCGCCTCACTCACAGAAGAAGGCGGTCCAAGCGGACTGATGCTAGCTGAAAAATCTAAAAGTTCATCAGGGCGACAGCGCGCGAGCTGAGCAGCCCAAGCCAAATTACCCCCATGAACCGGTCTAAACATGAAACATGCCAAATAAAGGAAAAAGCGTCTACTTCTTCTTTTTACCTGCCACCATTTCTTTAAACTGCTTACCTGCCGAAAAAGCAGGCACGGTCGTCGCTGGAATAACCATCGTATCGCCGGTCTTAGGGTTTCGGCCTTCGCGCTCCTTACGAGCACGAGGCTCAAACGAGCCAAAGCCTACAAGCGTCACCTTTTCACCTTTAGATACGGCTTCCATAATGGACTCTACAGCCGCTGAAATGACAGCGTCAGCTTGCTTTTTGGTTACAGAAGACTTCTCTGCAACGGTATCGACGAGTTCACCTTTATTCATGCTTATCTCCTTGGAGGATGACTGAGTTGATTCAAGCCTTAGGTTGACTTAAATGGTTTAACTTGATGGGAGCATACAGTGCCTGATGGCAAAGTTTAAAGTTTAGATGAGGATGTAAAAAAAGAGCAGAGGCAGCAACGCACAAGCAATCGCTGAAACCCTTGAAACCTCATAATTTTTACTGCCCCATTCTAAGGGGTACCTGTGCAATATGAACAGAGAAAACGCTGAATTTGTACGGATCTGAGGCTTTTTTAATAAAGTTCATCTTTCTCCCACAAAAAATCAGAAATTCTGTCTTGACAAAAAAGCCA
>JBHJIY010000038.1:0-5870 GCA_050042985.1 Phormidesmis sp.
AGAAGCCGTAAGCCCCACGAGTCCGCCCAAAATACCGTTGATAATAGTAGATAGCCGAGCTTTTTCGTCGGTGACAAATGGGCTAAAAACTACAGCACCGATGCCACCTGCCGCCGCTGAAAAAAAAGTAGTGAGCAAAATGTGAGGTACATAAGACAAATTCGCCGTTGAGCCACCATTAAAGCCAAACCAGCCTAGCCAAAGAATCAAACAGCCCAGAGTTGCTAGGCTCAGGTTGTACGCCGTAAACCGTCCTGGCTCTTCTTGACACGTAAAGTGATTGCTGTTGACATCGTAGCCAAATCTTCCTTGACGCGGCTGCATGATCACCGCGCCCACCAGGGCCGCCGCGCCGCCAACCGAGTGCACCACCGTTGAACCGGCAAAGTCTCGGAACTGTATGGGTGCGATCGCTAGCCAGCCACCCCCCCAAACCCAATAGCCAACCAGCGGATAAATAAACGCAACCAGCACGAAGCTAAACAGAATAAACGCCCAAAACTTCACCCGCTCAGCTACCGCACCCGACACAATCGTGGCCGAGGTGCCAGCAAACACAAGCTGAAAGAAAAAGAGCGCCGAAAAAGACCGCCCTTCCCAGCTGCTGCGCAGTGAGTCAAAGCCATCGGGAAAAGGATTGGGCACACCCGCAGATGGAAAAGGAAAATCGACAGCTAAGGCCAAGGGCCCCAACCAGCTGCTAGCACTATCCCCTAGCATCAGGCGAAAGCCAAATAGCCAAAATGCTGCTGTTGCAACACAAAACACAATTAAGTTTTTGGCCAAAACATTGACAGCATTTCCGGTACGACAAAAACCAGTTTCGAGCATGGCAAATCCAGCATTCATAAAAAACACCAGAGAGGCCGCAACCAGCAGCCAAGTCGTACCGAGCGCATTAAAACCATCAATGCTTTGATCGTGAGCAGCGGCACCTTTTGCCCACGACAGCCAAAAAACAAAGGCCAACCCAACCATCAAATAAACAGCATTCAACCGAAAAAGACGCCGAGAAAATAACCTGCGAACCAGACGCAAGCTGGGAGAAAGCAGCTTCGATGACAACGGTTTCGATACAGACGGTTTCGATACAGACGGTTTTGGTAAAGAGGGCTTTGGTATAGACTGTTACATGGTGAAACCAGACCAAGAAATCAATGCAGGCTTGCACTGCTACGAACTACAGTATTCAGCCCTTCTCCGTAATTATCCGGACAGCGCAGAGAACACTTTAGGTATAAAAATCATTCTAGAGAGTTACTTCTATACGGATGCAAGAAACTATTGCGTGTAGAGACTATCACGCTATGCTCTACTGTTGCTATGTCCTACTGTATATAGACTCAGCATCAAAAGGTCTGCAAAGAAATGGAAACCCTCGACTCTCTAAAATCGGGCATAGCCACCGGACGGCTAACAGGATGCACCAGCCTCAAACTCTGCGACGCAGACCTTACCGACTTTCCTACCGAAATTTTCACCCTTGCTGACTCACTCACCTTTCTCAATCTTTCCAACAATCGCCTCAGCCAGCTACCCACAGAATTCGCCCAGCTCACACAGCTCAAAATTGTCTTTTTCAACAACAATCTTTTCGAGACCTTTCCCACCGTGCTTGCCCAGTGTCCGCAGCTTTCCATGGTGAGCTTCAAAAGCAATCTCATCGGCCACATCGCACCACAGTCCCTTTCTCCTGCGCTCCGCTGGCTCATCCTTACCAACAACCAGCTGACGTCACTGCCGCCTACCATCGGTAGCCTGCCCAAACTGCAAAAGCTCATGCTTGCAGGCAACCAGCTGCGCAGCCTGCCGGACGAACTCATCCACTGTACAAATCTAGAACTCATTCGGCTGTCGGCCAATCGCTTGGCGTCGCTGCCAACCAAGCTGTTTGCCCTGCCTCGCCTGGCTTGGCTAGCCTATGCGGGCAATCCCTGCCACCCTAGCCACCACACTTATAAAAACGAACAGCCGCTGCCCACCATCGACAGTGCAGCGCTAGAACAAAAGGAAATTTTAGGCGAAGGGGCCTCTGGCGTTATTTACAAAGGTCTTTGGACATCTGGCAGTGCCAGTTCTCAACAAGCTGAAAAAGAGTTCGGCTCAGCGCAACCAACAAAGTCTCAGGCCAAAGACGTTGCTATCAAACTATTTAAGGGTGACATCACCAGCGATGGCTCACCGCTAGATGAAATGCAAGCCTGTATTGCAGCGGGCAATCACCCTAATTTGGTCACTGTACTAGGCAAATATCGCCAGGCAGAAAAAACTGGCCTCATCTTCGACTTTATTCCTTCGGACTACAGAAACTTGGGCAACCCGCCTAACCTAGAAACCTGCACGCGAGATACTTACAGCGAAGATACCAGCTTTACAGCTGCCGAAGTACACCGCATTGCAAACGGCATCGCTTCAGCGGCACTACACTTGCACAGCCGCAACATTATGCACGGCGACCTATACGCTCACAACATTCTGCTCAATAGCAACGGGCACAGTATCCTGGGAGACTTCGGCGCAGCCTCCTGTTATGATCCATCCATTGTTGGCTCAGCATTAGAGAAGATAGAAGTCCGAGCATCTGGCTGCTAACTAGAAGATCTGTTAGAACACTGTTGCGTGAATAAAACAGGCAGTGCTAGTGAGGTTAAACAGATAGAAGTGTTAAAACAGCTTCAGGTAAATTGCATGCAGGAGAATCCAAACAAGCGGCCTTTATTCTCACAGATTAACGACGCTTTGTGATGGTTAAATTATTTTTGTGGTAAAAAGCGGGATATAGCCCCAGCCCCGCGCCCAAAAACAAGAGCAGCGGCAGCACGTCCCAAGGGCGCGTGACAAAAGCATTTGGAAACGTGGTTTGAGGAAGATTCTCGCTACTAGCACATATTTGAGTCAACGCCAATTAAATTCAGCAAAAACGGCAGAATGCAAATGCCAGCAACCGCAGCAGTTAGCGGCAAGGGAAACGTCGAACTTCTGTCCGCAGAGACAGCGCTTTCAGCCCCCATAGATTTCTTTCTCATGTCAGTTCTTCTGCGTGCAGACCCATCCCATGTACAGTCCTGCCTTTACTTTGAGGTGCCCTTTCTACTTTAAATGCCCTACGCTACGCTTGCTAGCATCAAGCAAATTTAGTTTGTGAAGAGAGCCAGACTGGCAACAACCATCACAAAACGGCTATGCAAAGTCTCGTAGGCTAACGTAAGTACTTTTTAAAAGTGAGGCGATCGCGAAGCCTCTCCAAAGGAGAATCATATGAGCGGACTTGGCGGACTAAACAAATCTCCCAACGGCGTAGTCCTCGGCATGGTGCAATCCCAATTGCCCAACATCGTCACCCCCGCAGACTTGGCAGACCAAACCCAAAACATCGTCGACATGGTAGCCAAAGCCCGTCGCAACATGCCCAGCATGGATCTCGTGGTATTCCCGGAGTACTCACTCCATGGCCTCTCTATGGATACAAATCCAGATATCATGTGCCGTCTCGATGGCCCAGAGGTCGCTGCCTTTCGCCAGGCCTGCATAGACCACAGCATCTGGGGCTGCTTTTCCATCATGGAATACAATCCCGACGGCAACCCCTACAACAGCGGCCTGATCATCGATGATCAGGGCGAGCTGAAGCTTTACTACCGCAAGCTGCACCCTTGGGTACCGGTAGCACCGTGGGAACCCGGCAACATTGGCATCCCCGTATGCGACGGCCCCAACGGCAGCAAGATCGCCCTCATCATTTGCCACGACGGCATGTTTCCTGAAATGGCCAGAGAATGCGCCTACAAAGGAGCCGATATCATGCTGCGCACTGCGGGCTACACCGCCCCCATCCGTCACAGCTGGCAGGTTACCAATCAAACCAACGCCTTCTGCAACCTCATGGTCACCGCTTCGGTATGCATGTGTGGTACCGACGGCACCTTCGACTCCATGGGCGAAGGCATGATTGTCAACTTCGACGGCCAGCCCCTCGTCATGGGCAGCCACCGCCCCAACGAAATCATCACCGCCGAAGTCCGCCCAGACCTGGTTCGCGAAGCCCGCAAACACTGGGGCGTAGAAAACAACATCTACCAGTTTGGCCACCGAGGCTACACCGCTGTAAAAGGCGGCGCGCAAGACTGCCCCTACACCTATATGAAAGACATGGTAGACGGCAACTATCGCCTCCCCTGGGAAGACGACATCGTCCATACAGACGGCACCTCCTGCGGATTTGACACGCCAGAGCGCGAATACAAAGGAGAGGAAATGCCTGCTACGCTTAAAGAAGATGTCTACTCTTAAGCCACTTACAGAGTATGCAATCTAGTATGCTGACGTAGGGTAAATCGCAAGTGATTGTCGGCTACCCGCTGGTATACAAAGATAAAAATGAATGAGAATCATTGCTAGGAGAACACTACGCGAATTCTACTCACAGAATAATGCTAAGTATGCTGATGCAAAACCTGGATTAGATGCTTGGTATCAAGAAGCGAAAAAGGCAGAGTGGAGAAATCCAGGCGACATCAAAAAGCTATACAAAAGCGCCAGCATACTAAAGGGTGGACGAGTCGTTTTTAACATTGCGGGGAACAAATACCGGCTCATCGTATGGATAAACTATGCTGCGCAGATAGTTTATATTTGCTTTATCGGAACTCATAGACAATACGACAAAATTGATGCGGAGACAGTGTGATGCTTACAACTATCCGACTGATAAAAACAGAAGAAGACTACGAGTCGGCACTCTCACAAATTAGGGCATTAATGAATGCAGAAGCTGGAACGTCGGAAGCAGACGAGTTAGAGGTTCTTGCAACTCTAGTAGAACTCTACGAAGAAGAACATTTTCCGATAGACCTACCTGATCCAATTGCAGCAATCCGCTTTCGCATGGAACAAGCCGAACTATCTACTCAGAGTTTGACGCCTATTCTTGGTGACCCGACAACAGTTGTAGATTTTCTCAACGGCAACATCCCTCTCACGTTGAAGATGGCAAGAGCCTTGCACCATAAGCTACAGATACCTGCGGAGGTGCTTTTACAAGAACCCGAAGCCCTAATATCCGAGAAGTAAATATTCGTAGACAGACAATTGATACAGAACCTACAGACATAACAATGCAGCGCACCGTAAAAGCAGACCCCTATTCCTACCCCTACAATGGCGACTTGCGTCCAGAAAATACGGTGCTGCTCATCATCGATATGCAGACCGACTTCTGTGGCAAGGGCGGCTATGTCGATAAAATGGGCTACGACTTAACGCTGACGCGTGCCCCCATTGAGCCATTACAAAAACTGCTTATAGTCATGAGGGCGCAGGGTTTCCACATCATGCACACCAGGGAAGGGCACCGACCTGATCTATCGGATTTGCCTGAGAACAAGCAGTGGCGATCGCGTCAAATCGGCGCTGGCATCGGTGACCCTGGCCCCTGTGGTCGCATCCTCGTACGCGGCGAAGCAGGCTGGGACATCATCCCCGAACTCGCCCCCCTTGAGGGCGAACCCATCATCGACAAACCTGGCAAAGGCGCGTTCTTCGCGACCGATCTAGATCTGCTGCTACGCCGCAAAGGCATCCAAAACATCATCCTCACTGGCATCACCACCGACGTATGCGTGCACACCACCATGCGCGAAGCCAACGATCGTGGCTACGAATGCCTTGTGCTTTCCGACTGCACAGGCGCGACAGACTACGGCAACTATGAAGCAGCCCTGAAAATGATTACGATGCAGGGCGGCGTCTTTGGGGCAGTCGCGACCTCTAGTGACCTAATCAAAACACTAAAAGAGTGAGAGAAATATGGCTGTCGCAACCCTTAGCTCACCGCCACCAACCACCACACCCCCTCAGCTAGATGTGGTCGA
>JBHJIY010000039.1:0-4882 GCA_050042985.1 Phormidesmis sp.
AGGCTGGCACTATCGAGGATTGACTTGGTCGGAAACTGTAGGGCCAGCCGGGAATATTGAATACTTACTATGGCTACGTTCTGATGAGGAAACGCAGCCTTGGCCCGAGATAGGAGAGTTGTGTGAGGTGACAAAAGCAGCTAGGCAGACGTTAAAAAGATAGATGCTGACCTCTATCTTTTTAAGGATTTTGTGTAGGGAACGTCAGTTCTGAATAAACAATTACTTGAGAAACAAACCTGTCAGTACAGACTGAAGTAAATCCCCTCTGTGGAGGGGCGTAGGGGTGGGTTTTCGGAGTGTTGCGTAGGTTACCGACTCATCCCGTCGCTGCGCGCCACCCTTCCAGAAGGGATCACTTCAGGTAGGTGGGTAGAAGTGCAGATGTAGCAGGCGTTTTATACGGTTGATTTGTCCCAACCTAACGTTCTCTCCGCTGTGAGTAAGCGGGAATAATGTGCTTATGGAAAAGCATATTGTTCATTACAACCACAAACTGAAAGCCCGCGCTAGAGAATTGCGTAACAATGCAACTCGGGGTGAAATCATTTTGTGGCAACATCTGAAAAACTCTCAGATGATGGGCTACGACTTTGATAGACAAAAACCGATTGACCAATTCATTGTGGACTTTTACTGCAAGTCACTAGCACTCGTCATCGAAATCGACGGTTCAGCTCACGATAGCCAAGATGCACAAGCCTACGACAAAGAGCGACAGGCTCACTTAGAAGGTCTCGGCAATCACGTCCTTAGATTCAGCGACAACGAAGTCAGAAGCCACTCAAATAAAGTCTGCCAAACAATCGCCGACTGGATTTTCAAACACCGTCAAAAAGCAGCACAGTCATCAGACCGATCTCAACCTACTCATTCCTAGCCCAAATAAATTCCCCCTCACCTCATCGACTGAAGTAAATCCCCTCTGGAGGGGTGGCGCGCAGCGACGGGGTGAGTCGGCAACACGAGCGAACCATTGTTCAATATCCTCGGAATCAAACCAATAGCTGTCTAAAGCGGATTTTGTCACGCACTGATCATCTGAGCAGGCTCTTCAAAAGCAACTAGCTCAGTCTGGCGCGGCACCTTCACCGGCAGCTCAATCAAAAACTTGGTTCCTTTACCAGGTACCGAATAACACTTTAGGTCACCGCCATGCTGAGTACTCACAACCTGATAACTAATAGAAAGTCCTAAGCCTGTGCCTTTACCAACGTCTTTAGTCGTAAAAAACGGGTCGAAGACCTTATCTTGAATCTCAGCAGGAATACCAATACCATTATCAACAATCCAGACGACGATACGGTTGTCATTTACCATAGAGGTCGATAGCTTCAGCTTCAGCGGTTCTGTCCTGGGTTGATTGTTCTTCTCGGCAGCGGCTTTGGCACTGGCCAACGCATCGATGGCATTGCGAATAATGTGCATAAACACCTGATTCAACTGGCTGGCGCAACATTCTAGCATTGGCAAGTTGCCATAGTCTTTTTCTACCGTAATATCCGCTAGGTCAGGGGTTAACATCGCCAATGTACTTTCTATGCCTTCATGAATATCTACGGTTTTGACTTCGGACTCATCAAAACGAGAGAAATTGCGTAAGCTAAGGACCAGATTACGAATTCGCTTAGCACCGCTACGCAAAGAGACAAAGCTCTTCAACAAATCAGCAGAAGAAAATTCAAGGTCTAGCTCTTCTAGCTTTTCGTGGATAGTAGGCACAGGCGTTGGATACTGCTCCTGATAAGCCTGTACTAGCTCTAGCAAGTCTTGAACATAGCCTTTTACGTAGTTCAAGTTGCCGTAGATAAAGTTGATCGGGTTATTTACTTCATGCGCAATACCAGCAACCAGCTGCCCCATACTGTTCATTTTTTCAGTATGGATCAGCTTAGCTTGGGTTTGCTTCAGCACATCAAGGGCAGTTTTTAGCTCTAAGGTACGCTCGTCTACTTTTGCCTCTAGCGATTTGTTGTAGGCCAGCGTTTGGGCTGCTTCATCTTGCTTCAAAAAGTTATGATAGGCGGTGGCATGGTAGCGCAACCGTGCGATTAGCTCAATCGGGTCGGGCAGCTTTACCAAGTAATCGTTGGCACCAGAAGCAAAGGCCATGGCTTTCGCCTTGGGCTCATCCTTGGAAGAAAGAACAGCAATCGGGATATCCTTAGTGCGCGGGTGAGCCCGAAAAAACTTTACCAGCATCATGCCATCTACATCTGGCATGATCAAATCTTGAAGAATCACACTCGGTGATATTTCGGCAGCGACTGAGAGCGCTAGCGTAGCATCCTCACAGGAATGTATTTCAACATCTGATTCGTTTACTAGCAGCCGACGAATAGATTCAACGGTGATAGGCTGATCGTCGACAACGAGTACTTTAATTGCCGAGGGCACAGCAGCAGTAACAGATGGGGAAGCTGACTCAGTCATTGAAACGCTGGATGACGCTGCTTAGGACGCCAACATGAATAGTTACGGTTACGAATATCGCTGTACTAAAGGGAGAATTACCAACTATTATTCCCGCTCTATCAATCCTTTATTCAAGCATCATTGACTTTCTCTATGGTATCTCCCTGTATATTTTCTATACTCTGATATTGATAAAAAGAACGATTGCATCAGAGCGGGATGATTAGGGTTTGATAGGGGTTAGAAGGGTTGATTTTGACTTGTTTCAAGAGAAAAAGAAGGAATTCATCACAATTGGAACAAAACAGCTTTGAAAAATAGCCATTATCAGTAAGTTGTCACCTCTAGATGAGCCAGGCAGACAACATCACCCCTGCTGCAGAAAGCCGGCAATTTCACTGGCAGCCAGTATCTGCTCTGCCGCGTCCATCTCTACCGCTGCGCGCGGCATCCCGTATACAACACAGCTTGCTTCACTTTCAGCAATCGTGCACCACCCCGCAACGCGTAACTCTGCGAGCCCAGCGGCACCGTCGCGGCCCATGCCAGTCAGCAGCACGGCCTGTCCCAACTGTGGCCAGTGCTGGCTCACACTGTTAAAAAAAACGTCTACCGACGGATGATAAGGTGTGCTGTCGTCTACAGCGCGGTAAGTAAGGGTGCGATCGCGTCTCATCACCAGATGATCGTCAGTCCCGGCAATCAAAACTTGGCCTGGCAAAATGCGATCGCCGGACACAGCCACTCTCACACTCAGCGCAGTGTGCTCATTGAGCCAAGTGGCCAACCCCTGAGAAAACTGCCGGTCGATATGCTGAACAACCACCACAGATACCGTTGAGTCAGCGGGCAACCCGCCTAAAATTTGAGCCAGTGCCTTTGGCCCCCCGGTGGATGCCCCAATCACAACGAGTGCAGGCAGTGCCCTGCTAGAGAGCACACCTGAAGCGGTGCGCAGTGGAGCTGTCCGTCGCCTGGGCGATTTCCCAATAAATGCGGCGACCGTAGCCATTTTTGCCAACAGAGGCTGAGCAGCAGCAGTATTGGCAGAAGATGAACGGGCCTCTATGGTCGGTGTCCCGACGACATCTAGAGCGCCGTGGCCCATCGCTTCAAATATTTTGGATGTGTTGCTGTGCATACTAGCGGTGACCAGCAAAATGGCGCAGGGCGAGCGGGCCATAATTTGCCGAGTGGCTTCGACCCCGTCAATACCGGGCATAAGTACATCCATCAGCATTAGGTCTGGCGGCTGCTGAGCGCAAAGCGCAACCGCCTGCGCACCGTCTTTGGCTGACCATATCAATTCGTAGGCCGAGTCGGTGGCAATAACGCGACGCAGGGCTTCCAAGGCAATGAGGGTATCGTTTGCGATCGCAACTTTAATCATAGATTCGGAAGCTTTTTGGCAGCCTCAAAGAAGACAGTCGTCACCGACCGATCAAGTCGACAACAGCATTGATCAGGCCATCGTCATGAAAGCTGCTTTTGGTCAGGTAATAGTTGGCCCCAGCATTCAGCCCTGCGAGCTGGTCTTCCTGCCGATCTTTATAAGAAACAACAATCACAGGCAGCCTACGAGTAGGGGCGTAGTCTCGCATTTTTTGAATCAGCTCTATGCCGTTCATTCTCGGCATATCTACGTCGGTCACAACCAGGTCATAGGCATTCATCCGCACGGCGTTCCAGCCTTCAGCACCATTCACCGCAACATCGACAGTGTATCCCCGATTTTGCAACAGTTTCTTCTCCATCGCTCGCACCGTCATCGAGTCGTCTACAACCAGCACCCGCTTTTGGACGGAGGCCGATTTCGATCCCTTTTGGCCAGCTTTTTGAGAGTCAGTTTTTGCACTGGAGGCTGAAAGCGACCCTGTTACGCCTGACATCAGCCCGACATCGCTCACGGCGAGTTTGGCCGCAGAGCGCAGCACATCGGCCACGTCCAAAATTAAAATGGGGTCACCTTTTTCGGTTAGGGCCGCAGAGCTGACATTGGGAACTTTGCCCAGGCGAGCATCTAGCGGACGGACCACCAGGTCTCGTTCTTCCAGCAGCCGATCGACGCAGAGACCATAGCGACTGCCCGGCTCACCCAAAATCACAACCCAAATGTCTTCTTCTGCGGTAGGCGCAGCTGTTTGAGCTGGTGTTTGAGCTGGTGCCTGGATAGTCGTTTGGGCCGGTGCCTGGATAGTCGTTTGGGCCGACAGCGATAGCACCTGACGCACTGACACGAGGCTGATATTCTCTGCATTGCCAGACGCGGCCGCTTTGTCGGTAGTGCGCACCGACAAATCTGTTCGATTGCTCTCGCCTTCTAGCGAACAGTAGGGTTTGCCCTCGCTGTAGCGTACGCGCTGGGGCGATAGCCTGAGCACTCGGCCAATCCCAGCCCGGCTCCTGGCCTACGGCTCTCCTGCGACATCCACTAGCAGCGATCGCCCTATCGCACGCGCCAGCGCCA
>JBHJIY010000040.1:0-52296 GCA_050042985.1 Phormidesmis sp.
GCTCCTTTGGCTATATTGCCAGCTAATTTTCCATACTTTTCAGCGTTTCTTCTCGAATCAAATCAAAAACCTGTCGGCTGGTCTGAGTAAAGTCTGGCGTTAACATGTCGTCTAATTGGCGTGGCCTAGGCAAAGAGACCTCTAGTTCGGCTTTAATGCGTCCTGGCTGTACGCCCATCACAAAAATGCGATCAGCCAAGAACACCGCTTCTTCAATATCGTGAGTGACAAACACAATGGTTGTTTTCAGCGTTTCCCATACATTCAACAGCAGCTCTTGCATCATATGGCGTGTCTGTGCGTCTAGCGCTGCAAATGGTTCGTCCATCAGCAGTACCGAGGGTGAATTGACCAAGGCTCTAATGATGCTGGCCCGCTGCTTCATTCCGCCAGACAGCTCCTTGGGATAAGCATTGCGATACTTCGCCAACCCCACCAGGTTCAAATACTCTCCTACCATGTCCTGCCTTTCGGCTTTTGGGATGCCTTTTATCTTCAGCCCTAACTCCACGTTTTGAAAGGTGGTTTTCCAAGGCAGCAAAGAATACTGTTGAAATACAAACCCTCTGTCTGCCCCTGGCTTTGTCACCTGCTGTTGATCGATCGTCACGTAGCCTGAGGTAGGCCGAATGAATCCTGCAATAATGTTTAGCAGCGTTGACTTACCACAACCTGATGGTCCTAATAAACAGGCCAGTTCTCCAGGTTTAATTTGAAAGTTGACCGAGTCTAAAACTTGATTGGCTTGGCTGCGATGACGCGCCTTCTTTTTTTGAGAATCGCCAAAAATCATTGATACGCCCTCTACATTCACCGCGCCTTTCACAGGCTCGAGTGGTGCTTGTAGCTTAGATAGGGTTGCTTGACTCATTGCGATCGCTCCTCTTATAGTTTGGCACGCCTATCGTTTGGCGCACGTAATTGTCCTAGCGATAAATAACCGCTAGAACTGTTGCATAACAACAGCCATATGCACCTTTGACTTAAGCATTCTGCTTCTTAATTATTCGCCAAGGCATCACCGCCTGCATCCCGCGCCCTACAGCCCACGAACTCATCGCACCCATCAGCCCAATTAGCAACATCCCCATCACAATCGGTGGGTAGTTCGATGTCACATAGGACTCCCATGTGATGTACCCCACCCCATATCGCCCCGCCAAAATCTCAGCCGTCACCAAGCAAAACCAGGCATTTCCCATACCGATAGTCAGCCCACCCGCAATCCCCGGCAGTGCGCCTGGCAGCACAATATCTTTGAAGATAAACCATTTATTAGCACCCAAGCATTGCCCTACCCGAATCAACACAATGTCATGCAGAATATTTTCCACCGCTCGAATTGTGCTGATCAGCACAGGAAAAAACGCGCCGATAAACGTGATATAAATCATCCCTGTCTCCGCTGTGGGAAACATTAAAATCGCCAGTGGAATCCAGGCTACCGCTGGAATTGGCCTGAGTAGCTCCAGCCAGGGCATCATCAAATCTTCAATAATTTGAAACCAGCCGATGAACAATCCTAAAATAACCCCTAAAACAGACGCCACACCAAAACCAACTAGCACCCGATAAACGCTAGAGCGAATATGTACCCCTGGTTCACTGGTAAAAAATTCTATCGTAGCCTCAAGCACTTCTAACGGCGAAGGCACCAGCTGGAAATTAATGAAAAAATCGAAGCCAATGATACAGAATATCTGCCAGATGCCAAAGAAAAGTATGAGAGATAGGCAACGGGTCGCAGCTCGATTGGCGAAAAAGAGATTTTTGAGGCTGCGAGAGAATTGCGTTACCAGAGAGACACTCTCAGTGCGAACGCGAGTTTTGGGAAGGGTGCTAGCCATGATGAAAAGCGGTTTTATAGGTAGGCGTTAGGGGACAGTTAAGCAGGTATTAAAGCGTCACTAAGAAGCATCACTAAGAGAGGGCTGCCCATAGGAGCTGACCACAGATTGGTTATTTCGCGATTACTGACCCACCCCGGCCTACGGTGTGTGTCGGTAATCTATGTCAGCAGCCGGAACCGTTACCCTGCCAGCATTGGCAACACCCGCTCTAGCGCCAGTAGCAATCGCTCCTGTGTCAGCCGACTTACCTGCGCAGGCTGCGGCCCACTGGCAGAGTAAGTTTGCAACAAGTCTTTGAAGCTTACGACCTGTCCGCCAGACTCAGACGCAAATGCCTCGGCATCGTCTGCTAGTAAGAAGGCAGAAACTTCATCGCCACTCGTGACGTAGTAAGCATTTTCACCAAATAGCTTCCAACCCTTATTGCGATCGTGCACGAAAATCACGTCGGCGGCTTTTCCTTCTCCTTGCAGAGTATTAAGCTGCTTTACCATGTTGGGAATGGATGCAAAGTTAGTCACTGTCGGCTCTTCTTGAACCCACAGCTGAGCGGCCATCTTCGGCTCTGTAATGTCTTCGTCTGTCAGGGCGTCCTTACCGGAGATAACATAGCTCTCGCCCTCTGCAATGACCTCATCATAGTCTAGCCCTGCATTTTCCATTGCGGCTTTCAAGAAGCTTTCATCCACCCAGGCCGTAACATCTTCCGGATCTACAGGTGATTCAATTTTTCCAAGGCTAATGAGCGTAGCAATACTGTTCTTAAGAGCCTCTAGCTGTACCTCACCAATGCTTGGGTTGATTGGCTGCAATCCAGACGGACCCAAGAACATATAGACGACTTCTTTTTCAATGCCAGACCATTCTTCAATCTGAGCAGAAATCTCTTCTGGACTTTCTCTAAAGGTCTCATTGGCTTCAAGCATTGCTTGAAGGTAAGCTTCCACAATGGCTGGATGCTCTTCGGCAAAGTCAGAACGGACAACAATACCGTGTAGCGTTGGAACGCCGGTTTGCGCACCGTCAAAGATTTTCTTGGCGAATCCTCGATAGGGAAACAGCTCTCCAAAAGGAACAAAATCTGCGTGGGCATCGATTTGCCCTGTTCGCAAACTGGTCCCACCCACTTCGGGCGCTTGACTAATGAGTTCCACATCCGATTCTGGATCAACACCAGCATCGCTGAGTGCCTTTAGCACCATGCCATGCGCCGCAGACCCAAAGGGTACAGACACTGAGCCACCTTTAAGATCGGCCAAAGAAGTAACGTCGCTATCTTTGGGGACAACGACTGCATTGCCTGCCCCATTTGGGCTGTATGCGAGGGTTCCAATAAAAGTAGACGTAACCCCTTCTAGTTCCTCTTGAAACTTGATCAGGTTAATAACCGCTGGGAAGTCACCCATGAGACCGATGTCAATCTGGTCAGCAAGCATTTTATTAGTAATGGGTGGCCCGGACGTATAGCTCGACCATTCAATTTCGTACTCTACACCTTCGTACTTTCCTGTGGTGGGCAGGTGCTTTTCCAAGAGACCTAATTCTCTGACTGTGGCACCCCCAACGGCTGTATTGATAACCTGGTCTTGAGTTCCAATAGAGATTCGAATGGTCTCACCATCATAGGATTCGGCGGATTCGGCGCTTACGCTTTCAGCGGTTTCCTCTCCTGTTGAGGCTGTCTCAGAAGGCGCAGAGCAAGCGGCAACAAAAGTGGCAGAAAGGGTCAGTGCGCAGGTAACGGAAAGTCTCTTTAACCAACTGTGGTTTAGCTTCATCGTTAGGCAACTCCTTGTGAATTGCTTCATTTAATCTGCGGTGTCGCTCAGGATTTGTATCTCTACGTACAGATACTGGGTTATGGCTCTTTTTAGGCATAACGATTCTAACTAAACCCATAGATTTCTTTAATGGAAGCTCATTAGACTGCTTGACTTACAGTTTTATTAAGTTGACTCGCTAGCTATAGTAAGGCGTTCTGTTGTAATTGAATTGTCATATCTAGCAATCGGCGCGCTCTTCAACCTTCTGATCAAGGTCAAGAGCGCGCCGATGATTATGCCTATTTGTGTTGTCTAAGCTTCTAACTGCGGTCTAGCGACTGATGGCGTTGCTCAGTCAGTGATAGCGAAGCGGAAGCGGCTTCCTCCTGGCTTTCTGGAGCTTTCCATTCAGCAGATTCAGCTGTTTGAGTACTGTCTGCTTCGCTGCTGGTGTTTTGTGGAGAAGCCTGCGTAGATGCTTCTGGGTAGTAGGGCTGTGGCGCCTCTTCGGATTTGTTGCGAGTGTCGAGTTCGCCTAGGCGCAGCGTCTGAAGATCAAAGTCTGGGCTGACTTTGGGTGCGGCTTGGGCAGACTGAGCAATGGATGCGGATGCGAGCAATACAGCGGAAACAGAAAGGATGAAGCGTTGCATGGTGATACCTAATTTGTTGTTACGGTGTTGTTGTTACGGTTTTTGTGAGTCGTAGAACGTTTGTGTGTTGTTCTATATTTCTATTAGACAGGGTGCGAGGCTACGTTAAGGGCTAGGAAAGACTGAGTTGTGGCTGACTTGCGTGTAGGTATTTTGTGGGTAACGTTTGCTTGGGTATCGCTACCTTTTGGTCATGAATTGATGGAGCAGTAGTCCAACTGCGATCGCCCATCCCAGCGCCAGTGCCTGCAAAAAGCCCACAATGCCACTGACGACCCAAATTAATTGCACAATGCAGTAATCCATAGGGGCCATCTTTTTACGAGCCCGGCACACCCATTCGTATAGGCAAGAAAGCCCTAAGTAAAGCAAAAGTCCGCCGAGAATAGAGGTGGGAAAGTAAGTGAGCCAGGAGGAAAACAGCACCGGCAGCAGGATAAAAGTAGCCGCTCCGGTAATGGTCACCCAGCGGCTGCTGCCGCCTAGCCGATGCATCAACATAGAGCTGCCCATGGAGTGAAAAGAAAGAATGCCGCCGCCCATGCCAAGTAAGACATTGGCGCTGCCGGCTACTTTGAGTTCATAGTTGAAGTCAATGTCTTGCGCCATTACCATTTCTAGCCCTTTCACATTCATGAGTAAAAGCACTGCTGTGAGAACGCTCACCGTTCCAGCGCACATCCATTGACTGCCAATGGCTTGCCAGTTGATCTGTAATAGATCGGACCAGCTCAGCAGTTGCCAGGTTGTTTGCAAGGAGGGAATGCCTAGGGTGAGGCCCTGTGTGTTGGCCTGTGCAGGTGAGATGCTGAAGAGTGATAGGGAGCCGTAGAAAAGAGCGATCGCGCCGACAAGGCTACTGGCAATCACCCAAGACTGGCGATTACGACGAGTGACCACTAGCAAATACAGCGCCAGCAATAGCCCTGGTAACCACTGCATAAGCGTTGCCGACTGACCAAAATTATGAAACGAAACCGTATTCAGCGGTTGCTTTATCAGTATTTCGGTTGCGCCTTTTACCAATAGCAATCCACTGCTGGCAACAAAGCCGCCAATCACCGAATTGGGAAGTAAGCGAACAATGTTTCCTAGCTTGAGTTCTCCTAACGTCCACAAAAACAATCCTGTGAGGAGAGAGGTGAGGGCGATAGAGACAATGACGGTAACCAGTAGCTCTTCGGGAGAGGCAGTTGGCGGCAGCTCTCGCACGACCATGCCAGTGCTCCAAGAGAGAATCGCGGTGGGAATTGCCGCGAGATCTGACACAGTGCCTGGGAAAGAACTCATGAGCGCTACCATGATGCGGGCCGCTGCTGCACTAAAGAGTACAAAGCCAATACCCGCAGAAAGATAGTCTGACAGACTGTTTGAGAAAATTAAGGCGGCAAAAGAAAGATCGAATAGAACGCCTAGCGTCCCTGTTGTAATGCCGACTGAGAGTGTAGAAGCGCCGTCTTTGCAAAAGATAGAACGGAGAGGAGATAGCCTATTCATAGGTGAGCCAGAGGTGGACAACTATTGATAGTTATAGGGTCCAGGTGGCTACGTTCAGGGCTATGAATGGCTGACTTATGGCTAACTGCTATAAGTTTATGTCCGTAAGTTTTTAGCCGTGAGCTTTCAACCGTGAGTTTTTAACAGAGTGGCTATTTTTTTGCGAATCATAATGCCAGGACGGTCGGTGAGCATGTGTTCTTCGCTGCTAGGCGTAAGGGGGACATCGTAGTCTGTAGATTCTAGGATTTGTTTGTCTTCTAGGGTGACGGCGCGGTCGAAGGCGATGATGTCTTTGGCTGGGGTGTCGGCTTCGGTGTCGTTGCGCACGCAGAATTGCACCATTTGTGAGGTGCGATCGCTCACAGGCGTCATGGTGTTCACCACAATGTGTTCTAGGCCGTTGGGATAAATGATTTTGAGCTTGATGGTGAAGGGCATAAGCCAGTCCATCGTCAGCGTTAGGAATGTTTTAGCTTCGCCCATGTTGAGATTTTTCTGTTGTAGTTCTGGATTTACTACGCCTAGCTTGCCAAATACATGAATGCCCCAGTCTGTTTCTGTAATATCTAGTTCGTCGGGGGTGGGGTGCTCTTCGCTGCCTAAGGTGCTGGTATGTACAAACGTTGGATGGGCCAGATCTAGCTCGTTTTCCATCACGCGCAGCCCGGCGCAGTGCCAGGGCTCGTAAAACTCTTGTATGAGGCGGTATTTGTCATCGCTGGCTTCATCAATCGCCGGAATATCAATGATGGGGTCTTCCAAACATATCCAAGCGTAGCCGTAGCGCTCGGCACAGTGGTAAGCATCGACGCAGTAAGTAGCCGGAATTTTTTGACCATCTTTGAGCTGTGGGACGTGTTTGCAGGTGCCATCTGTGCCAAATTCCCAGCCGTGATAAGGACAACAGATACGGCCTTGTTCAACTTTACCCAAGGAGAGTTTTGCGGTGCGGTGACAGCAGCGATCGCGCACCGCAGCGGCCTTGCCCTGCTCATCTAGCCAAAGTACTAGCGGCTCACCTAGCAGCTCAAAGGCTTTTGGCCCCGCGCTCAGCGCCAGAAGCGGCATAACCGGATACCAAAATCGGCGAAACACGGGCTGCTGAGTGACTAACATAGCGATCGCTTTTGATAAATTCTATCCACTGGTATACAGTATGCATTGCCGCAATTTTGTAAGCTGGCATACGAACCCTTTCACGCGACCTGCTGTTTTGACCTACTCAATAGATCATATCAATCAGATGGGACAGGCCGATTTTATGAATTATTTTGGGGCTGTCTTTGAAGAGACACCGGACGTGGCAGAGCAAGTGTGGAACGACCGTCCTTTTCAAGATGCTGTAGATCTCCATCAAAAGATGACTGCCGTTGTTGAACAGATGACTGTGGCTGAGCAGATAGCGCTTATCCGGGCTCATCCTGAGCTGGGTAAGCGCGGAAAAATGGCTGAAGCCTCTGTGCAAGAACAAGCAGGGGCAGGGTTAAGTCAGCTAGAGGCAGACGATCGCGAACATATGAGACAGCTCAACAGCGACTATCGTGAGAAGTTTGGGTTTCCATTTGTGATGGCAGTGAAAGGACTGAATCGCAGCGATATTCTAACGGCTTTTGAACAGAGGTTATGTATGGCAGCGGAGGCTGAAAGGGTGCGATCGCTGGCCGAAATCTACAAAATTGCTCAGTTTCGACTCAATGACTTGGTTAAATGACTTGGTGCACTAAATATGGGAACGCTACTAGTTAAAAATAGCCATACGCTGGTTACTATGGACGACCAGCGGAGAGAGATCGGTGAGGGTGGTTTGTTTGTTCGAGACAATGTGATTGAGCAGGTGGGTAAGACTGCTGAGCTGCCTGATACCGCTGACGAAGTGCTCGACCTAGGCGGACATCATGTTCTCTTGCCGGGCTTGGTAAATACCCATCACCACTTTTTTCAAACGCTGACTCGTGCGGTACCCGCTGCGCAAAATGCAACACTTTTTGGCTGGCTTCAGGCGCTCTACCCTATTTGGTCAAATCTTACGAGCACCGATATTTATGCCAGCACTCAAATGGCTGCTGCTGAGCTCATGCTTTCTGGCTGTACCACGGCTAGCGATCATCTGTATTTGTTTCCAAATGACTGCACGCTAGATGATGAAATTCGCGCAGCTCAGGATATTGGGATACGGTTCCATGCGAGCCGAGGCAGTATGAGCGTGGGTGAGAGCAAAGGCGGACTGCCGCCAGATGTACTGGTAGAAGAAGAATCTTTTATTTTGGAAGATTCTCAGCGGCTGATTGAGCAATATCACGATAACAGTCGCCATTCTATGATGCGGGTTGTGCTTGCACCTTGTTCTCCTTTTTCGGTATCACCGGATTTGATGCGCGAGTCGGCGACAATGGCGCGCGCTTATCCGGGCGTGAGGCTACATACGCACCTAGCAGAAAACAAAAGCGATGTGGACTATAGCTTAGAAACCTTTGGTATGAGGCCAGGCGACTATGCCGAGTCGGTAGGATGGCTGGGTGAGGATGTATGGCACACCCACTGCGTGCAGCTAAGTGATGATGCAATTGAGAAGTTTGCTCGCACGGGGACGGGGGTCGTGCACTGTCCGTGTAGTAATTTGCGGCTGGCCAGTGGAATTGCACCTGTGAGAAAAATGCTTGACCGTGGTGTTTCTGTTGGCTTAGGGGTAGATGGTGCGGCTTCCAACGATGCTTCAAATCTATTGCAAGAGGCTCGCAGTGCTTTTTTGGTAGCGAGAGTGCGAGAGTGCAATGCTGCTGCAATGACGGCTCGTGAGACGCTAGAGATAGCAACCCGAGGGGGCGCTAAGGTACTAGGTAGAAACGACATCGGGCATTTGGCACCTGGGATGTCGGCTGCCTTTGTTGCTTTTGATGTGAACCCGCCAGCGCTGGTAGGTAGCCATCATGATGTGGTGGCCGCATTGATATTTTGCCAGCCGCCCGCTGTGAACTATAGCTTCATCAATGGCAAGAAGGTTGTTGACAAAGGGCGGCTGACGACGGTGAACATAGGCAGCCTGGTAGCAGACTGCAATCGACTAGCGAGGGCGTTAGTAGACACCTGATGTTAGGGACAAAGCGCGAGTTTAGAAGCGCGAGTTTAGAAAAGCGGGTTTGGGAGAGCGGGTTTGCAAAAACGGGTTTAGAAGTAGTGCCGAGTCTCCAGCCAAATCCGAAGTTCTGTTTCTGAAGCATTGCGAATGACTCTATCGGAAAGAGCGTCATAGGCGTTCCAAAGCGTATGCCCAGCAGTATTTTTGCTTGTCCATACTCGAGGCTCAGCCGATACTGTCAGCGGCGCAACAAGTGAACGCAATAGGCTGCTCAGCCGAGTTCTCAGGCTTGTTTTTGAGCCTTGATCCAAGGACGCCTGAGGAGAAGAGACCTGAGGCATGGGCCAATAGGCTTGATTGGTTGAAAAGCGATAGGCTGTGGTAGGTTTCATTAAATGTGTTCCTTGTTTTTGCAACTGAATACAGTTTAAGAAGCTGTAAAATAAGTTACAAAAACTGGCTTTCATCTCTTACATGAGAAGGTTTGATGCATGAGACGAGATGCATGAGACGAGATGCATAAGACGATTAGTTTGACCATGAATCGTAGCAGTATTTAGTCAGCCCCAGAAGATAACCAAAGGATAGCCAGAGGATAATCAGAAAATAGCCAATGACACAGCAGACAGACCTGGTTCGCCCTAAAATCATTGTGCTAGATGACGATCCTACCGGCTCTCAGACGGTTCACAGCTGTTTGCTGCTGCTGAAGTGGGATGTGAATACGCTGATACTTGGGCTAGAGGATGAGTCACCTATCTTTTTTGTGCTGACCAATACCCGCTCGTTAGCACCGGCTGTGGCCGCAAGCATTACAGCAGAGGTGTGCGATCACCTGAAGCAGGCTTTAGCACGTACGGGGGTGACCAATTTTCTGATTGTGAGCCGTTCAGACTCTACGCTACGCGGGCATTACCCGGTGGAGACAGATGCGATCGCTCAGCATCTTGGCCCCTTCGACGCGCATTTTCTCACGCCTCAGTTTTTTGAAGCCGGTAGAGTCACCATAGACAGCACCCACTACATCCAAACAGCTACCGACTCGGGCATACAGCGAGTGCCTACCCACGATACTGAATTCGCCAAAGATTCTGTTTTTGGCTATAGCAGCAGTTACTTGCCCGACTATGTGGCTGAAAAGACTCACGGTAAAATTGCCGCTGACCAAGTGAAGCGATTTACCTTGCAAGATATTCGTCAAGGGACTTTAGCTCAGCTCATGGCGCTGCACAACAATCGCTGTGTAGCCGTTGATGGAGAACGACAGAGCGACTTTGACCAGTTTGCTAGCGACTTGAGTGCGGCAGCGGCTGAAGGCCAACAGTTTTTGTTTCGGAGTGCGGCTAGCCTGCTAACCTCATTGGCAAACTTGCCACCACAGCCGATTTCATCGATAGAGATGGGTGACATTGCGCGATCGCCAGCAGGTGCGATTATTGTTGGCTCTCATGTCAAGAAAACAACCCAGCAGCTAAAGGCACTATTGAAACTACCTGACATTGTCGGCATAGAAGTTGACGTCAGTCGCCTTGTAAAAGCGGCTAAAAGCAGCCATAAAGATTTGCTCACAGACGTTCTGACACAGGTGAAGAACAGTCACGCTAAACAAAAGACGCCCGTTATCTACACTAGTCGTGAGGAGCTAGTATTTGCAGATATGGAGACTCGCTTGGCATTGGGTGAGTCTATCTCTGCGCTGCTAGTTGATGTTGTGAAAGGGCTGCCAGCAGATATTGGGTTCTTGATTAGTAAGGGGGGCATTACCTCAAATAACACCTTGAGTAAAGGATTATCGCTGACCTCAGTACGGCTAATAGGGCAAATTATTCCAGGGGTTTCTGTGGTCAAAATGGAAAAAGATCACCCTCAATTTCCTCACCTGCCTGTTGTTGTTTTTCCAGGCAATGTTGGTGATGACAACGCATTAGCGCTGGCCTATCAGCGAATAGCACGTAGGTTTTGATCCTCATAAAAGAGACTATGAAAGAGACGAATCAAAATCAAGTGAAGCTGTCTCAGCTAAAAATTGTTGTGGCGGTAGCTGAGCAAAAAACGTTTGGCGATGCGGCGTTGGAGCTGGGTATTTCGCAGGCGGCAGTGAGTCATGCGATCGCCTCGCTTGAGGAATCTTTGGGCGTTATTCTTTTCTCTAGAGGACGCCACGGCGCTACCTTAACACCAGTAGGCGCCAATATTCTCCCCCATGCCAAAGCTGCGGTAGAAAGCGTTGCGGCGATTGCAAAAGAGGCCACCATTGGCAAAGGAGTAGAGCGCGGAAAGGTGCGCGTTGCAGCTTTTCGCAGCGTTGCGACACACATTCTGCCAAAAGGACTCAAGCGACTTTATGAACAGTTTCCCGGTATTGTTGCTAACCTCACCGAGCACGACGACGATAAACATGTAGAACAGGCGCTGAAAGAAGGTCGCGCTGACGTTGGCATTGTGATTTTGCCTGCGAGTAAGGGGCTAACCACCTGGGAACTGATAAAAGATGAGTATGTTGTACTGCTGCCACCGAATGCCCAGCTAGAAGGCCGTGAGCTAACCTGGGAAGAGCTTGCCCTTCAGCCTTTGCTGATGCCGCCGGTTGACTATGTCATGATGCGCCCGGTTTATAGCCATATCAACGGGTTGGGCTACCGGCTCAACGTTGTGAGTGAAGTAGAAACAGATGCAGCCACAGTCAACTTAGTTGCCCAAGGGCTCGGCGGTACTATTCTTCCTAGGCTAGCGGCTTTACCGATTCCTGAGGCTGTGCAGGTTTATCCTTTACCCATTCCGCTAGAGCGGTCTATCGGTGTTGCTGTGCTGACTGATGCACTACAGTCACCAGCTGTATATGCCCTTTTGGATGCCTTAAAGCAGTAGATTCCTGTTCGAGATAGCGTTATTCCGATACTATTTCATCCTGAGTTCGGGTCAAGAGATCCATAAACATAGCCGATTGCCCCTCCTTCGGAGGGGTGGCCGCAGGCCGGGGTGGGTCGGCAGCTTGCGCGACTCACCGATTACCCACCCCTGCGCCCCTCCGAAGGAGGGGAACTTCAGGCTAGGTGGCTAAAAGCACTGAGATGCAATAGTTTGCAGTATTCACTTAACCCGAACTGACGTTGTTTCATCCAAAACTTGCTTGATAGTGCGCACTAGTGCTTCAGATTTTTGTGAGTTTAGTGCGTCCGGATGAGGTGAGGCAAATTGACCTTTGTCATTGTCAAAATACTGACCGGAAGCGGCTGAGAATTCGTCTGACAGCGCCGCACGACACAGGATTTCCGCACCTACACTAATATCACTACCAGCTATGCCAAAGGCTTGTTTTACCATTTTGCTGCCGAGCAGTGAGCCTGGATTCACTGCAATGATGGCTGGGCCTTGCTCTTTAAGCGACAGCGCCAGATGACGAGACCACATCGTTAGGGCCAGTTTACTTTGGGCATAAGCCACACCATCGGACAGGCTAGCTTGTCCGACTAAAGCATTCAGATTGACCGGGGCCTGAGCAGCGGAGGACAGATTGACGACTCTCCCAGACGTTCCCAGTAGCGGCAAGAGGCGTTGCGTCAGCAGGTAAGGGGCGATCGCATTCACTGCAAACCGAATATCCAGCCCGTCCGGCGTAACCGGATTTTGCGCATTGTAGACGCCTGCATTGTTAATCAGCACATCAAGCTTAGAATGCTTCTCAGCCACTGCGTTTGCCAGCGCTTCGACATTTGTCATCAGTGAGAGATCAGCCACATAGCTCTCAACGCGCCCGCCATTTGCAGAAAGCGTGTTTTCTATCTTTTCTAATTTTGCAGGGTTCCGTCCGTGCAGCAGCACGACATGTCCCTCGGAGACTAGCATCTTCGCTGTTTCTAGCCCAATGCCGTCTGTCGAGCCAGTGATAAAAATAGTCTTTTGCATGGCTTCTGCTCCTTTACTTTGAGACTTTTATTTTGAGACTTTTATTTTGAGACTTTAAGACGTGAATTCGGGGAGTATGTCATTTGCCAAACGCTTTAGCGTTTCCTCTGTGTTTGCTTTATTGAAGCGCAGGTTCAGCGCTACATGGTTCATGCCGATTTGTTCGAGCGATTTTAGATAGCTCCGAAGGTGTTTTGTCCCTAGCTGAAACCCTAAATGAATTGGCCTTGGCGGTGTCTCAGGATCCTCAGTCAAATCGATGTAGAGCGGCTGCATTACAGGCTTGGCCACATCTCCAAACGCTGCAACCCGAGTTTGCCAATCGCGAATAATCTGTGATTGAACAGCAAGACTATGGGGATAGATTATCCAACCATCTCCATTCTGGGCAATCCATTCGGGGTCTTGCCGGCTACTTCCCGTAATCAACATCGGCAGCTTTTCAGCAAACGGCTTAGGCAGCATGTCCATGCTGTTACCAAGGCGACCAAAGTTATTGTCGAAAGCGGGCGTATTCTCACCCATCTGCCGAATGTAGTCAAAGCTCTCTCTAAACTGGGTGCCGCGCTCTGCAAAAGGTTGATTCAGCGCTGGATATTCTTCTGCGCGATCGCCCGAAGCAACACCTAACAGCAACCGCCCACCTGAAAGTACATCAACAGTTGCAGCAGCCTTAGCCACATGCGCCGGATGACGCAGCGGCAAAATGATACTGGCAACCCCCAGTGCAATCCGCTTAGTCTGACCAGCTAAAAGACCGAGATAAACAAAGGGGTCATAAGTCTGACCTGCATCTCCAAATGACGGTACATTAAACGGCACGTCGCGCAACCACACGGCAGAGAAGCCGAGTTCTTCAGCGAGCTGAATACGCTCAATGTGGTGTGCCATCGTCGGCACCGAACCCTGCGAGTAGCTCTCAATCGGAACGACCAGTCCTACGCTCAGCCGGTTAGGACAAAATACAGAACTATAGCTCTGGTTAATGGACCGAAATTCTCTATTAGTGGCAAGTTCGAGCATTTGAAAATCCTCCTTTAGGTATGAGTCTGGGGTTACCCGCAGCAACCCCAGACAGAATGAGAAAGATATGGTCCGCGCTTAGTTGACCTCTTGAACGCTAACAACCATTCCTTCCCAACTGCGCTGGTTGTCCATGTCAAACTGCGCGCCGTTATCGTCGGCCCACTTGAACCGTTTCAGCGCTGCCGTCTGACTTGTCGCCTGATAAAGCCAATAAGCTTCCTCTTTCAGTGCCGCTTCTATAGGTTGGTCGATAGAGGCATAAACAGTCTGTTTGCAGGCATTGATCGACTCAGCAGGCCAAAGTGCAATACGGTTAGCCAAAGCCTCGACATAAGGGCCAATCTCTTCAGGATCAAGCGCCTTGTTAATAGTGCCGTAAGCCTCACCTTGGTCAGCATCAAAGTCTCTAGCACCCAAGATAATTTCTAGTGCATTTCCCAGACCTGTCTGACGAGCCATTCGCGACGCCCCACCCCCGCAAGGCAAAATACCCATACCCACTTCCATCTGCATGAATTTTGCCTTACCGCGAGCCGCAAAGCGCATGTCACAGGCAAGCGCAAATTCATGCCCGCCGCCACGGGCAAAGCCCTCTATTTTGGCAATAGTTGCTTGAGGGAGTTTGCTAATACGCTCCAGCACTACCTGTAAATCAAGGAGTTTGGCTTCTTCGCGAGAGACTGCCTTGGCAGACATGTCTTTGAGAAAGTTTGTATCGGCATGCGCCACAAAAATGTCGGGATTCGCAGATTGAAATACAACAACCTTAACAGTGCGATCTGCTTCGAGCTTTTGGGCCAACATGTTTAGGTCAGCGAGCATCGGCAGTCCTTGAATGTTAACCGGTGGGTAGTCGAATGTGACCCATGCAATTGCATTCTTGACATTAACGTTGAAAGTGGTGAAACTGTCGTAGTTCATTGAATTTATCCTTAATTTTCTTGATCAACAATTTGCCTATCAATGACAGAAGCTTTGGGTCTCAGTTTTCAATGACGACCTTACCCATCGCTTGTCGGCTTTCTAAACGAGCGTGTGCCTGTCCGGCTTGTTCCAACGAATACTGTTTTTCATCAAGTACTGGCTTTAGTCCGCCCGACTCAACAATCTGAGCTACGCTACGAAGAATTTCCGCGTGTTGTTCTCGTTTAAAGTTGTGCAACATCGGAATGAGCATAAACACAACATGCAATGACAACCCTTTGAAGTGAGCCAATGTCAAATCCAGCTCGCATAGCGAAACGGTTGATGCGACGTGACCATTAAGCACGGCTGCTTCAAATGACTTGAGCATGTTGGCACCGCCCACAGAATCGAACACCACATCAAAACCTGTTCCATCTGTATGTTTGGAAACGTACTGTTCAACCGACTCCGTTTTATAGTTGATGCCGGTTGCCCCCAGTTGTTCAATCAAGGCTAACTGTTTGTCACCACCTCCGGTGGAATAGACATCGGCACCAAAGTGTTTTGCCAGCTGTAGTGCAACGTGACCAACGCCCCCAGAGCCTCCATGCACAAGAACTTTCTGGCCCTGCTGAATACCCGCACGAGGCAAACCTTCGTAAGCAGTAATGGCAACCAGCGGCAAGGCAGCAGCTTCACGCATCGACAGGTTTTGGGGTTTATGCGCGATCAGGTTAGCATCTGCCACTATGTAGTCAGCCAACGTGCCCGGCAAGTCTCCCAGTCCACCCGCACAGCCATAAACTTCGTCGCTAATGGAATAGGCTGTCACCCCCTCTCCAACAGCCTCGACCGTCCCGGCGAAGTCCATGCCCAAAATCGCGGGCGTATCAGGCGAAAGTGGCAACGCCTTGCCCATCTTACGAATCATCGTATCGACCGTGTTCACACTAGAAGCCGCGATTTTTATGAGGACATGGCCTGCCTTGACTTGAGGCTTTTCGACTTCCGCAGGTTCAAACTTCGCGTCTTCGCCGTACGATTTTATGAGCATTGCTTTCATGATGCTGTTTCCTTTCAGTGTATGGAAGCGATAACAGCATGTTAGTCATTCGGATTAGAAAGATAAATAGGCTTGAAACGAAATTATAATTCGGATATTTTTGATAAATGGATATTCTATCGCTCCGATTATTTATCAGAATTGCAGAACTGGGTGGTGTCACAGCAGCAGCACGCGACCTGTCACTTTCACCAGCCAGTGCAAGCGCTCGTTTAGTCAAGCTTGAAGAACTAATTGGATTTCGCCTGTTCAACAGAACAACCAGAGCCGTTTCTCTGACGACGGATGGAGAGCTATTTTTGCCCTACGCTCAACAAACCGTAGAGACATTAGAAACAGGATTCAGCGCTGTCAAAGGGCAAAGCTCGAAGGCTCAGGGCCTGCTAAGAATAGCAATGCCAGGTTCTTTTGGACGAATGTATATTATTCCGCTCTTGGCCGAGTTTCAGTCTCGCTATCCGCTCGTCAAGCTTGACTTACGGCTATCGGATGAAGTTCTTGATGTTGTTGAAGGTGCATATGACCTAATCATCCGAAACGCAAGCTTAGCGGACAGCAGTCTAATCGTACGTAAGCTAGCTGCTGACAGGCGGCTGCTTGTAGCCTCTCCTGGCTATCTTGAACAACATGGCGTTCCTGCGACACCAGACGATCTCGCAGTACATCGATGCATGACACTTGGCGAAACCAGATGGAAGTTTAAAAATGGACAAAGCGTCAGCGTTTCCTACGCCTCTACTGTTAACGATGGTGAGGCAATGCGAAAAATGCTCGAACGTGGGATGGGTATCGGCATAAAGTCTATTTGGAATGCTACCGAAAGCCTAAAGTCTGGACTTCTGGTTGAAGTCCTGCCAGATTTTCCACTGGTTACAGAAGCCTCTATTTGGCTGCTTTACCCGAGTCGCCGGATTATGGCACCCAGAGTTCAGGCAATGATTGACTTTTTACTCGAACAGTTTCAGCCTACTCCGCCATGGGAGTGCTAGAAAAAATCAGAGTATACTGAGCGACTTAAGTCACTTCGTTGCAACAGCTCCGTTGATGCTCAATATCATTAATATTAGTCAGCGTAGTATTAGCAATGTTGGCAAGGGCCTCCTGCGTAAAAAATGCCTGGTGCGCAGTAATCACCACATTTGGGAATGACTGAAGCAGCTGAAAAGTATCATCTTGAATGACAGTATCAGAGAGATCTTGAAAGAACAAACTCCCTTCATCCTCATAAACATCAATACCCAAATAGCCAATTTGGCCAGATTTAAGCCCCTGAATAACCGCTTTGGTATCAATTAGCCCGCCCCGGCTGGTGTTAATCAGCATTGCACCTGGTTTGAGCAGCGCAATACTATCTGCATTGATCATGTGATAGGTATCGGCTAGCAGCGGACAGTGCAGAGAAATAACATCAGACTGACTCAGGAGCTCTGGCAATGTCACATATCGAATTCCCATCTCTAAGAGAGCAGGGTTCTTGTAGAGATCGTAGGCTAGTAGCTTACAGCCAAACCCTTGCATAATACGAGCAAAACGCTCGCCAATCTTGCCTGTCCCAACCACGCCAACCGTTTTGTTGTGTAGGTCAAAACCCAGTAATCCTTTTAGCTCAAAGTTGTCTTCTCGCACCCGGTTGTAAGCCTTGTACAGCTTTCTGTTTAGCATCAAGATGAGTCCTACCGCGTGCTCTGCAACAGCGTAAGGAGAATACGCCGGGACACGAACAACCTTAATGTTGAGTTCTTTAGCAACATCCAAGTCAACGTTGTTATATCCGGCGCAGCGCAGCGCAATTACCTGGGTGCCGTTGGCCGACAGCGCTCTGAGTGTCGTTTCATCTAGCTCATCGTTTATAAAAACACACACAGTCAAAAAGTTCGCTGCTAGAACCACCGTTTCTGACGTTAACCGAGGTTCAAAAAAGGTAAGCTCATGGCCGTATGCCTGGTTAACTGCATTAAATGATGCTCTGTCGTAAGGCTTAGCGCTAAAGAAGGCGATTTCCATTTTATGCTTGTAATACTCACCCGGATTCAATCAGTCGTACTAGAGTAGTCTATAAAACTTTTTAACTCGTAAACTCTTCTCTACTACAGGCTATCTCAAACCATCGGGATTCCTGTCAGATGCGCTATTGGAACATTAAATGCCAAGCATTAATAAAGCTCACATTTAGGCATTTGAGGTATCGATATTAAGTCCAGATTATCGTTTGACAAAGAACACCATAAGACGACAAAAGAATGGACGGTAGACTGTTGAAAAAAAGATGAGTTTTTGTTACAAGATGAGCATGGATAAATGAGCATAGATAAAAATCGACGCCATAGAATCGAAACAGCAGAAGAGTAACAGCGCTTCGTAATACGGTTTGCACCTATCGCGTTTGGTTAGGTGAGTGAGCCACAGATTTATTTTCCGCTATTTCTAGAAATTACTTGGAGAACATGATTAATGACTGCCATTATTTCTTCTCAATCTTCTGATTTCAGCGTTGCTTTAGAGGCAGCTCCAATTTCTGACGAATTATTGAAAAAAATAGATGCCTACTGGCGGGCTTGTCACTACCTAGCAGTGGGCATGATCTATCTGCGAGACAACCCTCTTCTAAAAGAGCCCCTGCGCAAAGAGCATGTTAAACACAGGCTGCTAGGCCACTGGGGCGCTTCCCCTGCATTGAGCTTTACCTACGTTCACTGCAACCGCCTGATCAAAAAATACGACCTAGACATGATATTCATGGCGGGCCCAGGTCACGGCGCGCCGGGCGTACTAGGCCCTGTGTATTTAGAGAGTACCTATTCTGAAATCTACCCGGACAAAAGCGAAGATGCGGCAGGCATGCAGCGATTTTTCAAGCAGTTCTCTTTTCCGGGGGATGTTGGCAGTCACGTTACGCCAGAAACACCTGGCTCTATTCACGAAGGGGGCGAGCTAGGCTATAGCGTATCCCATGCGTACGGCTCTGTTCTCGATAATCCAGAGCTGATTACCTGTGTGGTGGTGGGCGATGGTGAGTCCGAAACAGGTCCACTGGCAACAGCCTGGCACTCGAATAAATTTATCAACCCAGCTCGCGATGGGGCAGTGCTGCCAGTCCTAAACCTCAATGGTTATAAAATCGCAAACCCGACTATTTTGGCGCGAATCTCTCACGAGGAGCTGGAGTATCTATTCAGAGGCTATGGGTACACACCCTACTTTGTAGAAGGAAAAGATCCGGCTGAAATGCATCGAAAAATGGCCGAGGTCATGGAAGAATGCATTATCAAAATTAAAGAGGTTCAGCGAGATGCGCGAATTAACGGCAACATTGAGCGTCCGAGATGGCCAATGATTGTGCTACGTACGCCCAAGGGCTGGACTGGGCCAGCAGAAGTAGATGGGAAGAAAGTTGAGGATTTTTGGCGATCGCACCAAGTCCCGATGGGCGGTATGCACAGCAACGACGAGCATTTGCGCCGACTAGAAGCATGGATGAAAAGCTACGGGCCCGAAGACCTGTTCGACGAAAACGGCACGCTGATACCTGAGCTTAAAGAACTGGCCCCCACCGGCAATCGCCGCATGAGCGCCAACCCAAACGCCAACGGTGGACTGCTCCGCCGGGCGCTCAACATGCCCCGGTTTCAAGACTACGCTATTGAGATGGAGAAACGTGGCGTAGAAGAGTATGAAAACACCAAAGTGTTGGGCCAGCTCATGCGCGATATCTTTCGCGATAATCCCGACAACTTTCGCCTGATGGGCCCAGATGAAACAGCCTCCAATCGCTTGCAGGATGTATACGAAGTCACTAAAAAAGTATGGATGGCCGATCTCTACCCCGAAGATGAGCAGGGCGGCGAACTCTCCCGCGATGGCCGCGTCATGGAAATGCTGAGCGAGCACACTATCCAAGGTTGGCTAGAAGGCTACCTACTCACGGGTCGACATGGTCTTTTCCACACTTACGAAGCATTTGCCCACGTGGTCGACTCCATGTTCAACCAGCATGCCAAGTGGTTGGATATTTGTAAGCATCACGTGCCCTGGCGACGATCAGTCTCTTCGCTAAATATTCTGCTCTCTTCACTCGTATGGCGGCAAGACCACAACGGCTTTAGCCATCAAGATCCTGGCTATATAGACTTAGTAACCAACAAGAGCCCCGAGGTCGTACGGCTCTATTTTCCACCCGATGCTAACTGCCTACTTTCGGTCGCAGACCACTGCTTCCGTAGCGTCGATTACATTAACGTCATCGTTTCCGACAAGCAAAAGCATCTACAGTATTTGCCTATGGACGAAGCCATTCAGCACTGTACAAAAGGACTGGGCATTTGGGACTGGGCGAGCAATGACGACTGCGGCACCGAGCCTGATATTCCGGACGTAGTAATGGCCTGCTGTGGCGATATTCCTACCATGGAATCACTGGCAGCTACAGCCATCCTAAGAGAAGAGTTTCCCTACCTCAAGGTCCGCTTTGTCAACGTTGTCGACTTGTTCAAGCTAGTATCAGAAGGTGAGCATCCCCACGGACTCTCCGACCGAGATTTTGATTCTCTCTTTACGTCAGATAAGCCCATCATCTTCAATTTCCACGGCTATCCTTGGCTCATTCACAAGCTGGTATACCGGCGCTCCAACCAAGAGCGCATCCACGTTCGCGGCTACAAAGAAAAAGGCAATATCAACACCCCTCTAGAGCTAGCAATCAACAACCAAATTGATCGATTTAGTCTGGTGATTGACGTGATTGACCGGGTGCCGAAGCTAGGCTCTGCTGCCGCACATGTGAAAGAGCGCATGAAAAATAAAATCATGGCGTCTGTCAGCTACGCGCATGAGCACGGCATGGACAATGAAGAAATCGTCAATTGGAAGTGGCCCTATTAAAGGCCGTACTAGAGCGCGCCGATGAAAATACTGGTTCTCAATGCAGGCTCTAGCAGTCAAAAAAGTTGCCTGTACGATATTGAGCCGCCGCTGTCTGAGCAGCCACCGGACCCTCTCTGGGAAGCCCATATAGATTGGCTAGTTCACGAGCACTCTGTCCAGCTATCCGAGCAGATATCTGCTCGGATAGAGATCCAAACCTCATCGGGGAAACAACAAACCGAAACGCGCGCCTCATCTTCTAGAAAAGAGACTTTGTCGTATCTGCTCAGTCGCCTATATAAAGGTGATACGCAGGTAATCTCAGGCCTAGGCGACATCGACGCTGTAGGCCACAGAGTCGTTCATGGTGGGCAAGACTATCAGGCTAGCGTGATTGTAAATGCAGAGGTAAAGGCAACAATCCATCGTCTGAGTGCGATCGCCCCTAGCCATAATCCAGCCAACCTAGAAGGCATTGAACTGATGGAACAGCTGCTGGGAGACGTGCCACAAGTCGCGGTCTTCGACACGGCTTTCCACAGTCACATACCACAGGTTGCGGCCATCTACCCTGGCCCGTACGAATGGCTGGCGCAGGGCATTCGTCGCTATGGCTTTCACGGCATTAGCCATCAGTACTGCGCACGCAAAGCGGCAGAAATATTAAAGCGATCGCCTGAGTCGCTGCGACTGATTATTTGTCACTTAGGCAATGGCGGCTCTCTGAGTGCGGTAAATGCAGGGCGCTGTATCGACACAACGATGGGCTTTACGCCGCTTGACGGGCTGATGATGGGCACCCGTTCAGGCGCAGTCGATCCAGGCATTTTGACCTATCTAATGCGTCAAGGAAAATCGGCAGATGAGCTAGATATCCTGCTCAACAAACACTCTGGACTCGCAGGTATATCGGGGGTTTCTCACGATATGAGAGAGATCAGCCAAGCCGCTGAACAAAACAACGAGCGCGCTGCGTTAGCAATGGATTTGTACATCCATCGGCTCAAAGCTTGTTTTGGCTCCATGCTGATGAGCCTAGGCGGCGTAGACGCGGTTGTCTTTACCGCTGGCATTGGAGAACATTCTCCTTGGGTACGGGCAGAAACCTGCAAAGGCATGGCGTTTTTGGGATTGGCGCTAAATGCTCAAAAAAATGAAAGCAATCCGGTAGATGAAGATATTGCTGCTGCTGAGTCTAGGGTGCGAGTATTGGTGATTAAAACGCAAGAGGATTGGGCGATCGCACAGTCAGCCTGGCACTGCCTCAGCAATAAAAATCCCTAAATAATAAATAATCTCTAAAGCCTATCGAATATACCCACCATACAAACAAGCCCAAAGCACATAACAAGCAGTCCCAACACATCTGCCTTCCACTGAGCATCGCGATAGGCAGGATACAGCCAAAAGCCCAAAGCCCTCGTCACCACTGGCATGACCACCACAGCCAAAACAGAACACGTTACTAGGGTTGCCAGTAACATGGCCCCCGAAGGAGACCAGTCGCCCACAACACCTGTTCCTGGAAACAGCTTTATCCGTATCATCACAATCGGATAAAGCCCAAATACGACCGAGAGTATTTGCTTCCAAGCAGGCGGACCCAAGCCTCTATTCTCCTGCCCGACTGCCCGCTGAGAGAACCAGCCTTCTAGGCCAGTGGTAAATGATTTAAATCTGTAGGCTCTAAATATAGTTTGTCCGCTTTCCATCACCTGCTTTCGGTCTGCTGAATTCACCCAGTCGCTCAAATGCTCAGGTGAGTCGAAGTGGATAATGCTGTACCACTTGCTGACATCATCCTCACAGAGAAGTGGCGGATTGAGATCTATTCTAATAAACCCTGCTTGCTGAGCTGCCGTTTTCAGCAATAGGCTATGCCAGCGTTCAAAAGCGGATTGCTGAGTCTTTGCAACAATGTGTTCGACCACCAAACTGCTGTAAAAGGCCCGACCGTCTAGATTTTCGCCAGCAGTATCAGACAAAATCACTTAGCACTTCCTACGGCACTTCCTGCAGCATTTCTTGCAGCACTTGCTCAATATGCTTACCAGAAAATTGTATACAATCAGTATACAGTGATGCTATTGCCATAAAACGAGTCTGCCAGATTAAAATGTCACACATACATAACTTCTTTGATATGCATATGGGTAAGCTCTTTAGCAAAACATACCTGGCGCTTCGGCAAGAGATTCTTTCTGGCAAATTAGTCTCTGGAGAAAGCCTCATAGAGCAAACCCTTGCAGACCGCTTCGAGGTCAGCCGCACACCGGTTAGAGAAGCCATCCGCCAGCTGCAACGAGAAGGGCTGGCCGAATCAGATAGAGGGGGCGGGCTGCGAGTAACGATCATCACCATTGCCGATGCCATTCATCTATACGACTGTCGCCTAGGGCTAGAGCAAGTGGCGGCACTGGGTGCCTGCGAAAATGCCACGCCCACACAGCTAGAAGATCTACAGGACTGCCTGGCTCAGGCCAACCTGGCCGATCCCGTTGTTGCTAATCCTGATGTAACAGAGAATACAGACGAGCTAGAAAATCGTTTGCACATTGATCAAAGCTTTCACCGGTTGCTGGCGGAAAGTTCTGGCAATCCACAGCTAGTTGACTTACTAGAGCAGATTTTTAGCAAAATGGCACTGTTAAGACTAACAACAACCTACCAAAATCCTGATGTACTGGAGATTTGGGCTGAGCACGAGCAGATTGTAGAGGCAATTTTGCAGCGCGACTCTCAGGCAGCTGCGATCGCAGTACGCGACCATTTAGTTGCGAGTAAAGCGAGAGTAGTCCAAGCCCTTCAAGATATAAAAACTGGCCTCAGAACAGAATCTTCACTACAAGGGATTGCGCTCTTTTAGCACTTTCTTTTAGCACTTTTGCCTTTAACACTCTACTTTTAGCACTCTACTTTTAGCACTCTGCGTTCATGTTTTTACTCACCGCTGTCACTCTTTACCGTTCACCTACTGCCATTCACCCGTCGCCTAGCACCTATGCCTAAAACCCTTTCACTAGCCGTCAACGGTGAGCGTCTCAACCAGGCGCTAGAAGATCTTGCCCAAGTAGGCAAACAGCCCGATAACACAATCAAACGATTGGCCTTTTCGCCTGAAGATTTAGAAGCCAGATCGCGTCTTACAGAATGGATGGAAGCCGCTGGCATGAGCGTCCGCATCGACGCTGGGGGAAATATCATTGGTCGCTATCTAGGCTACGAGAACGAAGCCGCTGCGCTAGCAACAGGCTCCCATATCGACACGGTATTTTCTGGAGGACGTTTTGACGGTTCCCTAGGCGTCATTGCCGGACTGGAAGTGGTTCGAGTGCTGCAAGAAAACGATATCAAGCTCCATCATCCGCTCGAAGTGATTGCCTTTGCCGACGAAGAACGCAGCATGGTAGGTGTAAAATCAATGGCTGGAACCGCACCCAAAGATCCTGCTCGCTACGATACTGTAGACAACGAACCCATTCAGACTTGTCTAGCGAGAGCGGGCGGCAGCTGGGAAAATCTATCAGCCGCTCGTCGCTCAAGAGAAGACGTGGCCTGCTTCGTAGAGCTTCATGTAGAGCAGGGCGGTGTTTTGGAAGCCATTGAGCGAGACATTGGCGTAGTAGAAGGCATTGTCGGTCAGCAGCGTCATCGCATCACCATCGAAGGGCGAACAAACCATGCTGGCACCACACCCATGAACATGCGCCGAGATGCACTCACAACAGCCTCTCACTTAATCCTAGCGATAGAAGATATTGCCAAACACTTTCCGGGTGATCCTGTTGCAACAGTCGGCACCCTAAAAGTTTGGCCCAACTCCATCAACACCGTTCCCGGTTCTGTCGAACTCAGCCTAGATATTCGAGATCTCTCGCCAGATGTCATTGCACACATGATTGAACAGCTGCGCCGTAAGATAGAAACCATCGCCGTCGCCAGCCGTACACGCATTCGCATGCGCCCAGAGCTAGAGGTAGAGCCCACCCCTGCTTCTACAACAATACAAGCGCTGATTGTAGAGAGCTGCAAAGATATGGATCTCACCTACACTCACCTGCCTAGCCGCGCCAGCCACGACGCCCAAGAAATGGGACGCTTTACCGACATGGGCATGATTTTTGTGCCTAGCAAAGAAGGCATTAGCCACTCAGGCGAAGAATATACCTCCCCCGAACAGTGCACTCAGGGTGCAAATATCCTGCTCAGAACTCTGTTAAAACTCGACCGTCTCTATCGCTAAATTTCTAGCACTAAATTTCTAGCACTAAATTTCTAGCACTAAATCTCTATCGCTAAAGAGAACCAAGAAGCGCTAAAGCGTATCAAATGTTGCTCTTTAGCACTTTTTTCTCTTATACCCTTTCCTACAAGACCAAAAAGCAACAGCTGGAGGACAGCTCATGTACAACCTCAAAGCAACGATTATTGGCGCAGGCATTGGCGGCCTAACAGCGGGCATTGCGCTCAAGCAAGCAGGCTACGATGTCACCATCTATGAGCGTGTCACCAAGCTGCGGCCAGCCGGTGCAGGCATTTCACTATGGTCGAACGGGGTGAAAGTGCTCAATCGGCTAGGGCTTGGCCACGAAATTGCCGCTATCGGTGGCGAGATGAACCGTATGGAATACCGCAGCCATAAAGATGAAGCACTTAACAACGTCGACTTACAGCCACTGTTTAGCACGGTAGGTCAGCGGCCTTATCCTGTGGCCCGCACCGACTTGCAAGAGATGCTGCTGGCGGCGTTTGGCCCGCAGAACGTTCACCTCAGCATGAAATGCACCGCAGTAGAACAAACTGACAAAGACGCCACAGCCATATTTGCCGATGGCAGCCGCGTAACGAGCGACTTAATCGTGGCTGCTGATGGCATTCACTCCATTATTCGCGCCTATATATTAGGCGAGTCCTTATCTTTACGATATGCGGGCTATGTGAACTGGAATGGCTTGGTCCCTGCAGATCCGTCGCTCTGCGAGGCAGATAACTGGGTGCTGTATGTCGGAGAAGGCAAGCGCGCTTCGATGATGCCAGTCGGGGGCGATCGCTTCTACTACTTTTTTGGCGTTCCTATCCCCATCGGCTCTCAAACAGCCCCCGAAGATCGCCGTGAAGAATTAGCCAGTTACTTTTCCGACTGGCCAGAACCTGTTCAACATTTGATCCAAAAGCTCGATCCAGCGGACTCTAACCGACTAGAAATCAGCGACATCGACCCGCCGAAGCGACTGGTCAAAGGCCGCATTGCCTTACTGGGCGATTCCGCCCATGCAACCACACCAACCCTCGGGCAGGGCGGCTGTCAGGCCATGGAAGATGCGCTTGTACTCAGCCAATTTTTAATGACAACAAACATCAGCGTAGCCGATGCGCTGGAGCGCTACGAACAAGCGCGCAAGTCTCGAACCGCGCAGCTAGTAATGAAAGCACGTAAACGCACAGACACCATTTATGGTGCAGACGAAAACACCACCCAAGACTGGTACGAACAGCTGAAAGGAGAAAAACCAGAAGCCGTAAGAGGTGCTCTGGAGAAAATTATCTTAGGCGGACCCTTAACGTAACCTAGGGTCTACAGTTTAGAACTCACCAATTAAAACGAGCATTTCAAACCGTACAGTCTAGGGTGAAAAATAAAAAAAGAGACGATAACGACAGAAATTAATGGGAGAAACCGAATGGGTTGGCTATCGACGCATGTTTTAGATACGGCTAATGGGTGCCCGGCCGCAAACATGGAATTGATTTTATGGCGAATGGAGATGCCATCGAAAACAAATAAACTAGAGTCGGGAGAACAGAGTCCTAGCGCCAACGCAGAACAGAGCAGCAGCGCACGCTTTCGATATCAGGCAGGCCGCCAGCATCTCAAAACCCTTAGAACCAATCAGGATGGCCGTACAGACATTCCCTTGTTAGAAGAGCAAGACTTTCGCATCGGTGCTTACGAAATTGTTTTTGTCGTGGGTGACTACTTCTCTACACGTACGCCTAACCTTTCCACAGATCACCCTTTTTTAGATCTAGTACCCATCCGTTTCGGCATTGCAGATGCGAGTACTCATTACCACGTGCCTTTACTCGTGTCTCCTTGGTCTTACAGCACGTATCGAGGCAGTTAGTCCTCGCGTGATACAGCAATTGCTATTGATAGCTGGATAAAAATGCTCATGAAAATCTAAGAAAAAACAAAAAAGTAATCTCTAATACTTTTTCGCCGTTCTCTTAGCCATAGATTGTATACAATCACTGAGTTCCCCGAAATGAGAGCATTTCAGGGAATGTACATAATCGAAGATAGGCTTCTAGCAAAGCTGAAAATCTTTGCTGGCTAATTCTGCTGAAAATAGAAAACCGACAAAAGGGCAGCAGCACAAAGAATTAGTAAATTCTGTCAGCTTTTAACCTTTGGAAAAGTTGCTTTATGGAAAATCCCGACATGATCACGAACGAGCCAGTCATAAGAGAGGAAGTGCTAGAAGAAGAAACACGCGTTGAACACGACTTAATCTACGGCCTAGAAGATAAACCGCCTGTACGCGAAGCGATTTTTGCCGCTGTTCAGCATGTATTTGCCTGTTTTGTGGGCATTATCACGCCCGCGCTTATTATCTCTGGCGCCATTGGCCTGCCGCCTGCTGATAGTGCCTATTTAGTCAGTATGTCTCTGTTTGTTTCGGGCATTGCGACCTTCATTCAGGCCAAAAAAATAGGCCCTATCGGCTCAGGATTGCTCAGCGTACAGGGAACGAGCTTTGCCTTTATTGGCCCAGTCATTGCAGCTGGTTTAGCGGTTACTGGCGCAGGTGGAACCCCTCAAGAAGCATTAGGCACTATCTTTGGCCTGTGTTTTATTGGTTCATTTATTGAAATGATTCTCAGCCGATTTATTCAGTTTGCTAGCAAAATTGTAACGCCACTGGTGACCGGGATTGTAGTCACGCTCATCGGGCTAACACTGGTTAACGTCGGTCTTACCAGCATGGCCGGAGGCTTTGCTGCCAGGGCAAACGAGACCTTCGGCGATCCCTCTAATCTGTTGCTAGCAGGCTTAGTCCTGGCGATTATCATCACGCTGAACAATGTTAGAAGCACGTTCTTGAGAATGTCTTCTGTCGCGATTGGCTTGCTGGTTGGCTACATTGTGGCAATCCCAATGGGGCTGGTAAGCTTTAGCAGCCTAGCCGGACTGCCTGCCTTTACTGTGCCGATTCCTTTTAGGTACGGGTTTGGTTTTAATATTGCTGCGTTCATTCCGTTTGCGTTTTTGTTTTTGATCACAACAATCGAGTCTACGGGTGACCTCACAGCAACGTCTCTCCTAACGGGGCAACCTATTGCGGGCAAGAAATACTTTGATCGTATTCAGGGCGGAATTTTGGGAGATGGCATTAATTCTGCGATCGCGGCCATTTTCAACACCTTCCCAAACACCACCTTCAGCCAAAACAACGGCGTCATTCAGCTTACAGGCATTGGTAGCCGCTACGTAGGTCTATTTATCTCAGGCGTATTTGTCTTGCTAGGGCTAGTTCCCGTTGTCGCAGGCATCTTCCAAACGATTCCCCAGCCTGTCTTAGGCGGTGCAACCATCATCATGTTTGGCTCAGTGGCCGTTGCTGGCATCAAGATTATCTCCACAGTAAACCTGAACAAGCGAGCCTCTATTATTTTGGCCACCTCTCTAGCACTTGGCCTTGGCGTTAGCGTTGTTCCAGATGCGCTAGATAAGCTACCCACCCTGATGAAAAGTATCTTCTCTTCGGGCATCAGCACCGGTGGACTAGTCGCGCTGGCGCTCAACATCATTTTGCCTGGTGAGCGCGAATAGAAAGTAGGCACTCCAATAGTGCATCGGATAGTGCATCGGAAATACTGTCTCAATATAATCGACGGCCCAGAGTGTGACTTTTGGCCCCAATTTTTAGCGTGTGAGGAATATTATGTTCAAGTTTATCTTTTGTCTCGGGCTCCTCAGTAGCAGCGCATTTTTAGCTATCTCTAGCAAAACTGCATCTGCCACTGTATCTGCCACTGTATCTGCCTTAGAGCCAGCAAGGTCTACCGATTCTACAGAGCAGCTATCTACGCTACAGCTAGATGACCTTCGAGAATCAACAGACGCTGACACAGTTATTTCAACGATGATTTCGTCCGAAGATAGCAGCCCCCCAGCTGAAGTCGCCGTTGCTGAAATCACTACTACAGAAAATGCTTCAGAAGAGTCAACAGAACTAGCCCAGATTCCCACCGTCTCAGAACTCTCCGATGTACAGCCAGGAGACTGGGCGTTCACAGCACTTCGGCGCTTGGTAGAAGAATATGGCTGTTTGGAAGGCTACCCCAACAGCACTTTTCGAGGCAACAGAGCAATTACTCGCTACGAGTTTGCTGCGGGCTTAAATGCTTGCCTAGATGTAGTTGTTCAGTTGACTAGCGACCCTGGTTACCCAGAGATACAGCGATTGCAGGAAGAATTTGCTGATGAGCTGTTGGCGCTGCGATCGCAAGTAGACACCCTAGAACTCAACGTTGCTGAGCTAGAGGCCAATCAATTCTCCGCCACAACAAAGTTCAGCGCTCAGCTCTTCGCGAGCCTCAACTTCGCAACCGCTGGCGGAGACGTACAGGCTGAGGGCATTAACGTATTCGCTCCCAGTCGCGATCCGGGTACCAACGATCCGGTTGTTAGAACCATTACTGACGATCCAGAGCCTACATTCAGCTATTACACCTAGCTGAACTTTACAACCTCTTTCACTGGAAAAGACCGCTTACAGCTTCAGCTAACGGCAGGGGACGGCAACGGTGGAGCCAACTTCTACGGTTCAGCGGGTTTGTTCAACACATTTGGTGTTCCCTTTACCCTCCAGACCGGAACGGTAGGCGAGGATAACTTAGTCGTACGAGAGGTGTTTTACGACTTCCCAGTTGGTGACGACCTTTCACTCACGATTGGCCCCGCGATCAACTGGTATCGCCATTTCGACAACAACCGCTTCACCTTTTACCTCACTGGAGCCAACAGCTTTAATTCCAGCGGCGGCACCCAGGTCAACGCCATCGATAGAGGCGCTGGCGCAGTGGCCCAGTGGGACATTACTGACTGGGCGGATTTCCGTGTCGGCTACCTAGCTGAAAACACCGAATTCTTACCTGGCCCTCGCAGCTCTACAAAAAATGGGCTCTTTGCCGGAACAACAACGCTTACTGGCCAGCTCGGGCTCTACCCTACAGACGACATCAATCTTAGGTTTCTCTACACCCGTAGCAACATAGAACCCGACGCCAACGGCTTTATCGGCGGTGCGATTAGCGAGCCAATCTATGGCTTTGCTGACGATGGGTTCGGTGGTCCCTTGCGAACTGCGACAGCCGACACCTTTTTGTTCAACTTCGACTGGCTAGTGACAGACGGCTTTGGTCTCTTTGGCCGCTATAGCTATGGCAGCACAGACCTCTACCCGATCAGCGATACGCTTCCAGACGGACAGATAAACGCTCAGTCCGTTCAAGTCGGCATGGCATTCCCCAATCTGTTTAAGCAAGGAGCACAGGGAATCATCTCCTATATTCAGCCCTTCGATGTTTTAGACGGTCGCAGTTTTCTCGCATCGGGCGGCGGCGATGGCGCAGTTCAGCAGGAAATTGAGGTAGCCTATCGCTATCCTATCAGTAGAAACATTGCCCTCGTTCCGGCGTACTACTACATCAACAATGTCAACAACTTTGAAGATAACCCAGACATTCACGTTTTCAGTCTGCAAACGCAGTTGTCTTTCTAGCAGTTGTCTTTCTAATATAGCCAGCTAATATAGCCAGCACTCTATTACATGATTAAGTCGCATGTAATAGGGTGCTGGCTACTTTTGGTATCATTCACGACAGTTTTCTACTATAGAGATGTTCAAAGGAAACATTCTTCCAGCAAAAAGGAGCCGTCACGACATGAAAGCCAATACAGCTAACAACAGCGCTTACACCATCACTCAGCTAGCCCACCGCCTCAGCTTGGGCAGAGCTTTTGAAGGAACCTACGGCGCTGGGGTAATGACCGAAAACTACAAGCGTGCCACCAAAAAAGCAGGCTGGAGCACAAACCAGCTATTGACCATGTCAGCCGCCAAGTCTTTCTACAACTAGCACCCTAAAGGCCTAAATTCAGCAGTAGGCGACTTAGTTCTAATTAAGAAAGCTGCCAAAACGCTTTGTGTACAGCGGCAATTTCAGCTTCTACTTCTGCAATGGGTCCATAAACTGTAATGTCTTTTTGCCCATGCAAAAATACGGTTCAGCAAGGCAAATCCAAGGTTGGATTTTCGGGATGATTCCCTGTAAGGCTCAAAAGACGACTCTCTGAGATGCCGTACACTACGCTGCCGATATTCGCCCAGTACTGCGTAGCTGCGCACATTGCACAGGGTTCAACGGTGGTGTACAGCGTGCACTCCCAAAGATAGTCAGTGCTAAAGCGGGCGGCAGCAGCTCGAATCAGTGTTGATTCAGCGTGATTAACTGCGTCGATATTGCCTTGTTCTATGAGCGTGGTTTCGTGGTCTGGACCTACCAGCACCGCGCCAAAGGGATGATGGCCTAATGCCTGTGCTTGTATGGCTAGTTGATTGGCGCGCTGTAGATATTTGATCATTTGCGGCAGAGCGGGCTTAGCCATAAAAAGTAAGGGTAGAAAGTAAGGGTTAAAGCGACTTTGCTTTGCGATGTGTCTCTCAGTAAATTTAGTTACCGAAGCTACGGAACGACAAGCTTTTTGTCTATTACGATTAGGAACTAACTGAAGGCTTAAGGCGTGACCTATGACCCATTCTTTCAACCGTCGTCGCTTCCTAATCTACGGCGCAGCGACCGCTACCAGCAGCGTCTTGTTAAAAGCCTGTACCTCTCCTACAGAGGAGGCTAGCACAGACCTTGAAAGCGCTGATGTCGAAGGCGCGTCAGACGCGAGCCTAGCAATTGTACTGCCTGGCACTATTACAGACGGCGGATGGAACCAGCTGGGCTATGAAGGTGTCAAGCAGGCGGGCGATGACTTAGGCATTGAAGTAGCCTACGTAGAACAGGTTGATAATGCCGACCAAACAGAGTCACTATCGGCGTTCGCACGTGAAGGATATAGCCTGGTAGTAGGGCACGGTGGCCAGTTTGACGGGGCGATTGAGCAGGTGGCTGCTGAGTTTCCAGAGACTTTTTTCTTAGGGGTCAATGGAGATATTGTTGGCGATAACTACAGCTGTGTGCGCACCAACTACAACCAAATGCTGTACCTAAGCGGGATGATTGGGGCCGCCATGAGTAAAACCAAAAAGATGGCTTACCTAGCGGGTATGGAATTTAAGTCTACGCAGCAGCAGGGAGCGGCGATGGACTTAGGTGCAAAAGCAATGGACCCAAGTGCTGAGGTCGTTTCAAGCTTTGTTGGAGATTTTAACGATATCGCTAAAGCGAAAGAGTCCGCATTGGCGCTGATTGCCAGTGGTGTAGATGTGATTTTTCATAATTTGGACAACTCTGCTCCGGCAGTATTGCAGGCTTGTCAGGAAGCAGGCATTTATGCTTTTGGCAACAATATCGATCAGTTTGATCTAGCACCCGAGGCAATTTTGACCAGTGCGATTCAAGATATTGGTGGAGCGATTACAACAGTGGCCGAATTGGCCGCAACTGGAGAGATTGAAAGTAAAAAGTACGTGATTGGGCTAGAGACACCTGAGCTAGTAAGATTTGGTAAGTTTAACGAAGCGGTTCCCGCAGAGGTGAAAGCGAAAGTAGAAGCCGTGACCGCTGATATGGTGGCTGGCAAGCTGATATTTGAAGATGCGGATAACAATGGCAAGACCTCTGTCAAAGTCGTTACCTCGTGAGCAGCACGTTAAACAGTCTACGGCTAGCGGGTATTACCAAACGATTCGGCAGCTTAACAGCTAATGACCGTATTAGCCTAGCGGTTCGCGCCGGGTCTATTCATGGACTGCTCGGCGAAAATGGCGCGGGCAAGTCAACGCTAATGAACATTCTCTCGGGCCTGTATCAGCCGGACGAAGGAGAGATTTTTTTGGACGGGCAGCAGGTGAACATAAGCGCGCCTGCTGATGCGATTCGTCAGGGCATTGGCATGATCCATCAGCACTTTATGCTAGTGCCGCAGCTGACGGTGGTTGAAAATATCATCTTAGGCCAAGGTTCTAGTGGCCTCGCCAAAGGCTGGCATGGGATGCCGCTAAACCTTCATACCTATGCTGAAGAGATTGTGCAGCTCGGTCAAAACTACGGTCTTGAGGTGCCACCGCTGGCTAAAGTAGGAGAGCTATCGGTGGGTACTCAGCAGCGGGTAGAGATTCTTAAGGTACTGTACCGGCAGGCGCGCATTCTCATTTTGGATGAACCTACGGCTGTTTTGACACCAGCTGAAATTGACGCTTTTCTAGACGTTCTACGACGGCTTGCAGCTCACGGTCATACGATCATCTTCATTAGTCACAAGCTAGATGAAGTAACGGCGGTTTGTGATGAGGTAAGCGTTTTACGACAGGGTCGTATAGTGGCCACAAGACACACCGCTGAGACGAACCGGGCACAGCTGGCGCGACTCATGATAGATAGAGATATTGAAATCAATATGCGACTCCCCGAACAAACTGCAGAACAAGCCGCAGGTGATGTTGTTTTATCTGTAAAAAATGTATGGGTGAACAATGTAGGGGTAGGTGCAGCGCTTCGCGGCCTTTCTTTGCAGGTGCGCGCTGGAGAGATTTTGGGAATTGCCGGGGTTGATGGCAATGGGCAGCGTGAGTTGGCCGATGCTATAGCGGGTCTTTTGCCGGTTCAACAAGGCTCAATTGAGATTCTTTCTGCGGCTTTTTCTGCGGCTTCTTCTGCAGCTTCTTCGGAGCGATCGCACAAACAGCTGGCCTATATTCCTGAAGACCGTCAGCACCAGGGGCTGGTTCTCAGCTTTTCGATTGCGCGTAACTTAATCTTAAAACAGTTCAAACAACTGCCGTTTTGTCGGCGGTGGATATTGCAGCGAGAGGCGATCGCAGCCAACGCCACCCAAGCCATTAAAGACTTTGACATCCGCACCAGCAATAGCAAGGTCAAGGTCGCTCAACTCTCTGGGGGCAATCAGCAAAAGGTAATACTGGCAAGAGAGCTAGCGGGCAAGCCAGATGTAATTGTTGCGATGCAGCCAACTCGTGGACTCGATATCGGTGCGACAGCGGTGGTGCAGCAGAGTTTGTTAGCGCAGCGATCGCGCGGTGCGGCTATTCTGTATATCTCTACTGAGCTAGAAGAGGTGATGGCAATGAGCGATCGCATCGCAGTCATCTATCGCGGGCAGCTAGTCGATGTGCTAACGGCCAAAGATGCCACCGTCGAAAAAGTAGGTGCGCTGATGGTGGGAAGCGCTGTGAACGCGGGAGCGGCCCTGTGACTTTACCAGCGGCCAAAGCAACGGCCTCAACATCGTCACGATCTCGCTTGCAGGCTGCACTTTCACCCATTTTGGCTGTGACCGCAGCGCTAGTGGTCGGTGCATTTCTTATGCTGCTCGCAGGGGCGAGCCCCGTTGCAGCCTACAGCGCGCTTTTTCGTCAGGCGCTCACCACCTACTTTGGCTTTGCCGATACGCTCACAAAAATGACGCCCCTACTGTTGGCGAGTCTTGGCGTATTAGTTGCGCTGCGAGCCGGGCAGTTCAACCTGGGCGCAGAAGGCCAAATTTATATGGGCGGTCTAGGGAGCCTGCTGTTTGGTCAGGCATTTTCGGGCTTACCGATGGTGATTCATCTGCCGCTAGCGCTGCTAGGAGGATTTATTTTTGGAGCAGCCTGGGGCGCTATTGCCGGTTATCTGAAAGTTGCTCGTGGCCTCAACGAAGTGCTAACAACACTGCTATTGAACTATGTTGCACAGTCTTTTATTAGCTACTTAGTGAACGGACCGTTAAAAGCGGCAAATGCGCCGAGCCCCTTTTCTGAGCTGGTGGCAAAATCTGCCTATTTGCCCACTATCCTAGCCAAAACACAGGCCCATGCTGGCATCTTTTTGGGGTTGGCGTTGGCGCTTTCCCTCACGGTTGCTTTTGCCATCACTGCCTGGGGCTACCGAGTAGACGCAGTGGGGCAAAATCCTGTTGCCGCTAGCTATGCAGGGATTGCAGTAAATCGAACGATTGTAAGCGTGATGGCACTTTCTGGGGGGCTTGCAGGTTTGGCGGGTAGTAGCGAAGTGCTGGGACTCAAGCGACGATTGTTTGAAGATTTTTCACCAGGATATGGGTTCGACGCATTGGCGATCGCCCTACTTAGCCGAGGAAACCCAGCGGTTGTTATCCTCACTTCATTCTTCTTCGGCATTCTCCGCAGCGGCGCAAACGTCATGCAGCGCAGCGCCTCTGTCCCAGTCTCCATTATCTACGCCATTCAAGGATTAACTGTCTTATTTGTGGCTATCAGCCTCGCTATAGAATCGCGCCACCAAACCTAATTTCTTCTTCACTCCACAAGAATCAGCCGTCCACCGTCCACCAACAGCACAATGCGTTTTCCCGTATGCCACCTATCGACTTCGTCACTGACTTCCTCTTTGCCTCCCTACGTCTGAGCGTGCCCTTAGCCTTCGCCGCACTGGGTGGAATCTTTTCCGAGCGCTCGGGCGTTTTGAACATTGGCCTAGAAGGCATGATTTTGACCGGGGCCTTTGCCAGTGCAGCAATTGTCTTCATCTCGGGGCAGGTATGGATTGGGGTTGCGATCGCTTGCCTTGCAGGTGCCCTAGTAGGGCTGCTCCACGCTTACCTTTGTGTCAGTCTCGGTGTCAATCAGCTGGTTTCGGGTCTGGCTATCAACTTGGCAACAGCTGGATTAACCACTTACAGCGCTAGGCTGATTTTCACCACAGGGACAGTTGCGCTCTCCAGCATTGAGCCTATTGGCATTCCTTTTTTCAAGAATCTGCCGCTTCTGAGCGTATTTTTTCAGCAAGATCTTCTCTTTTATGCACTAATAGTGTTGATTGTCGCTAGCACATATAGCCTGTTTCACACCCACTGGGGGCTCTCGCTTCGCGCTGTCGGCAATGCACCCAAGGCGGCAGATACCGCAGGCATTTCGGTGGCTCGGGTGCGCTATCTTAGCGTCGTGATCTGTGGTTTGCTGTGTGGTTTGGCGGGCGCTTACCTCACACTGGTACAGGTCGGCTTTTTTACTGAAAATATGAGTGCGGGTAAAGGGTTTATCGCTTTAGCTGCTTTAATTTTTGGTAGATGGCATCCGGTTGGAACTGCTTTTGCCTGTTTGCTCTTTGGGACTACAGAAGCCTTGCAGCTTCGCATACAGGCATTCGGGTTGGATATTCCTTATCAGCTATTGGCAATGCTGCCCTACCTAACGGCTTTGCTGGCCCTGACAGGCATCGCAGGAAAAGTGAATCCACCGGCTGCACTAGGCATTCCGTATAGTTCACGCAAGTCTTGAATTCTCACATTCACTGTCGAACGGCCTACGCCTCGCCCGCCGAGGCCAATCCTGCCCCACCCACAATAAGCAAACAAGCCCACCCCACGGTCCAAGTGCCTGCCGCTAAGCCGCAGACAATCAGCAATACTGTCGATAGCAGGGGAGCGGCATAGGAAAGTACCCCCAACGTTTTAATATTGCCGTGCTTGACGCCGTAGTCCCAGGTAAAAAAGGCGAGACCAACTGGGCCAATACCCAAACACAAAACAGCTATCCATTCACTGCCAACTGGCCAAATGGTGGGCTCCAGTAAGCTATGGAACAGCCATGACAGTAGTGCCGTTGCGCCGCAGAAACCACCCACTGCGCTAGTGGGAATATTGCCAAAGCGGCGCGAAAGCAGAGAGTAGCTCGACCAAGTAATAGCACAGACAAATGCAGCTAGGTATCCCGTGGTGTACTTGGGCTCAAAGCTGAGAGATTGTCCTTTAGTGACCAGCAGACCGACACCAATGAAGCCTGCTATTGCGCCTGCGCAATGAAACCATCTCAGCTTTTCACCTGGCAGCAGCGCCGAAAAAAAGACAATCAGCAGCGGCCACAGGTAAGCAATCAGGCTAGCTTCTACGATAGGAGCATTTTGTAGGGCAATAAAGTAAAAGAGATGATAGCCGAATAAACCGGTAATACCCAGAGCCCAGACGGCTTTGGGTAGTTTTAGGCACTGTAGAGGATTTTGTTTCTCTTTTATCCAGTTGAGGATGCCAATACAAAAGGCGACAGTAAATGACATCGCGGTGAGCTGAAACGGGGGAATGTCGCCGCTGAGATCCGTCAGGAGGGCTAAGGTTGCCCACATGAGGATTGCCGTGGTGCCAATGAGGGTTGCTTGCAGCACTATCTATCCATTATCTATCGTTGACCTACTCGTAGATCAGCGTTTGAATGAGCTGCTCGCGCTGGCTGAGGTACTGCTGAACTTGCTGACGCTCCTGAGACGAAAGGGGCATCCGATTTTCAATTTCGTAGATGACGCTGCTGACGCACTCACCCATCGAAAAAGGCTCTCCAACGGAAATCCGACCTTCGTCAATGACAGACCAAGCCAACCTTATTAAGCCAGTTTCCATAGGAATACCTATTTGTGAATGACGTCTTTATGATTTACGTCGCTTTTTATATTTTCTTAATGTTCCCATATAAAATTAGAGGAAGAACTCTACCTATAGACGGATGTTAAATACATTAAGCACATACACCTATCATTGACCTTCATACTGCTTCGCAAGCATTGAGATAGCGCCGAGCAAAGGCCAGCATTTTTTGTGACATGTCTGCATAGCGAGGATTTGCGGGGGCGTATTCTTCGTGCTTTTCGTCTGCAATAATGGCCCGCTTGAGCACAACACTGGCATGGGGCACATCTTCGAGAGAAAATAGCGCTACTGCTTTGTTGGGATGGTGGTTGACGATATGCATGACGCCTCTGTACTTGGCGGAATCGTCTGTTTTGGAATGGGCAACAAATACGGGCTGAGATAAATCTCCAAACTTAGCGGTTTTACCGCTGTAATGTTCGTTTATTTCTTGAATAATCTCGGCGAGCTGTGAGACCCCTTCAAAGAAAAACACAGAGTATTTGTAGGGGTTATCTCCTATGCCGTAGCGCTCATTGGCTGAGCCTTCAGCCTGGTCATCTAGAATCATTTTCACCTGATCAACAACTGTTTTCTCTAGCCATAGAGTTTGGTCGCTAAGCCGGGCGATAATTCTACCAGCTTCTGTTTGCAACAACAGCTGTTCTGCGGTGCCAATATCTAGGGCCGCTGAGTACAAAAACAAGCCTCCGTTGATAGCTTCAGGCTCTCTGATAGCTTTGTGCACAGACAGTGCCCCGCCAGTAGAGAGCCCCCCGATAGAAACTTTATTGCCTAGGCCGTGAGCAACCCTGCAGGCCGCATCGACAGTGCGTATCCAGTCGGTGTGCTTGAGCTGGCGGAATATTTTGCCGGGGCGGTTAAGGCCGTGGCCAGGGAGCAAAGGGAGGATAACAGTGAAGCCCGCTTGGGCAAAGTCAGCTGCGATCGCACTCATATAAAACGGTGAATCGGTCAGCCCGTGAATCAGCACGATGACGTTTTCGGTTGGCTGAGCGTGATGCAAAATCCTAGCATAGTTGCCGTCATTGTCTCTTAGTTGCGATGGCGACGATACGGTTAGCACCTCTAGGCCATGGCTCTCTCGGCTGCCTTCTCTGCGGCTTTCGATTGCATCAGACCAGCGCTCAGCATAGTGCTCCTGAAATTGCTGTAGTGCTTGGTCAAATTGCATGTGTGCTTTTTTCCTGTTGTATAGCAAAGCGCGGATACATATCTCGAAGAGAGGCTACGCCAGCGTGCTTTGCTGCGCACTTTACCTGTTGCTACGTATAGCTTACAGCTATTGTTGATGCTGTAATCAAAGTGCCGAACGCTATGGATGGCTACTTCGCTAGATTATCAGTGATGGCTAGCGACAGGTTTTCTTTTTGTGTCAGTTTTATCGGTAGCTCGATCATAAATTCTGCGCCTCGGCCTTCTGCCGAGAAGCATTCGAGCTTACCACCGTGCATTTTTACAATCGTTTGATAGCTAACAGCTAGACCCATACCTGTTCCTTTACCTACGTCTTTGGTGGTAAAAAAGGGATCGAAAACACGGTTTTTGCTGCCGGGCGGAATGCCAATACCGTTGTCTGTAATACTGACTCCTACGCTATTTCCTCGGGTTTCAGTGCGGATGGTGATTTGGGGCGCTTTGTTTTCTTTTTTGAGGCCTGAAAATGCATTGTCGAGTGCGTCGATAGCGTTGACTAAAAGGCTCATAAAAACTTGATTGAGCTGGCTAGGGTAGCACTCCACTAGGGGCAGGTTGTCAAAATCTCGAACCACGTGAATAGTGGGTCTGTCGTTTTGAAAGTTGAGTCTGTGCTGCAAAATCATCAGTGCGCTTTCTAAACCCTCATGGATATCGACTGTTTTGCACTCGGACTCATCTAGCCTGGAAAAGTTACGTAGGGAAAGCACGATGTTTTGAATTCGCTTAGCGCCTATGTTGAGCGAGTTGTACAAAATCTCTGTGTCTTTTTTGATGAAGTCGATATCGGCGTCTTCGAGTGCGGAGCGAATTTCAACAGTTGGCTGGGGGCAGTGGGCTTCGTAGAGCTTTATCAGATGCAATAGGTCGTAGGTGTAGGTTTCTGCGTGTGTCAGGTTTCCTTGAATAAAGTTTGCTGGATTGTTGATTTCGTGAGCGATGCCTGCGACAAGCTGTCCTAGGCTAGACATTTTCTCATTATGAATAACCTGAGATTGGGTTTGTTTTAGTTCAGCGAGTACGCTCTTTAGCTTTTCTGTTTTTTTGCGGTGCAGCTCTTCAGAGGTTTTTACCTGTTCGTATTGCTGAGTTAGCAAGCGGTCTGCGTTGTGTACAAACAGGTATAAGACAGTTTGCAGCACGGTGAGAATTAGCAAGCTGCCCAAGATGATATTGAGCTGGGTGCTCTTTATGCGCAGCATTAGCGGTGTGACGTCTGTATATACGTCAAATACGCCGATGATCTTATTAGGATCATCGTTGTCATATATGGGTGTGTAGGTAGAAAGAAGATGACGATCTACTAGGGTTTCTTCTATGGCCTGAAAGGTATCTCGATGACCTAATTGGCTTTCTACTTGGCCAGACTTGGCTGCTAAAAAGCCGCTCAATAGGCTTTTGTCTCTGCCAATTTGAGAGGTATCTGTTGACAGAGTGGTGCGACCATTAATGTCGTACACTTTGACTTTAACAATAGACGATCCAACAATTTGGCTAGCGATATCTTCACTAATTTGACGCATGCTTGCGGATTCTATCAGCGTTTGCGTGTCTAGCGCTTGTATGGAGTATAAAAAATTGCCATACTTTGGAAATAGCTGGGTAGAAAGAACATGTGCTAGCGCGGTGTGGTGCTTTTCTGTGGAGTACACTATGGTTTTGGTCGCTTGCTGGCGCTCGAACGCGGCGAGTAGTATGGTTGCGATCGCAAATCCAATCATGCTCACAAGAGAAAAATTACGACGAAGCTGAAAGCGCTTTTGTGTATTTGATTTTTTACGTTGGCCAGAACGAAACGGCCAAAACGCATTTATTTGAGTCATGTAAGTAAATTATGCTATGTCGGTGTTTATTCTTATAAGCTAATTTTCCCGAAAAACCATCAAATATACCTGATGATATAGATCACAAGCCATTTACTGCTCACAGCTCGTAATTTCGTCTATTTTATGCTGCAATCTCGCCACGGCACTACAAGGGCTCCGACGAAACCGCTGATGCGATTACCCTTTAACGAGGACTTAATCTACGGCGGTAAATAGTTTGGTATGTATTTCTTGTTACTTGCTAAAGGCACCAAAGATAATGGGATTAACGCTAAATCGGTCTCAAGCCAATCGCAATTTTCATGGATTCTGAGGCGCAAGGCCAGAATGTCAACACGCTGCGATTGCTAAGAATTTCAAACGCTTTGGGATTCTTTTCTTCTCAAGATGATCAGGCCAGGTGGCGTATACAGCCTAGCGAGTCGGAAGATTTTTGGTATTTGCAACAGGAGGGAGAAAGGTGGCTGCTAGTAGTAAATCAGGTTCCGCAGATTCTGTTGCGCTTAGCTGAAGCACTCGCTTTTCTTCAGCGTGAGGCTATTGGTAAGCCGCCTTAGTGTGGGGTTATCTGGTATTAAATCGCTACAATGCAAACGCGCTGTACAATTGTGTCGCTGAATAGGGCCTTACTATGCTCACTGCTATTCGTGGGTCTTTTGTAGATTTTATTGACGATCCTTTCTATCAACCTGAAGCAGCGTGTGTACGCTATTTTTCAGACGGCCTACTGGTGCTAGAAGGCGGTAAAGTAAGCGCGTTTGGTGATTACGATAGTTTGCAAGAAAACTATAGACAGGTGCCAACGACGCATTACATTGGCCAAATAATTGTGCCAGGGTTTATCGATACACATATTCACTATCCGCAAACCGAAATGATTGCGTCTTACGGTGAGCAGCTGTTGGAATGGCTAAATCGGTACGCATTTCCGACGGAGAAGAAGTTTCAAGACAAGGCCTACGCAGCAAAGGTGGCCGATGTTTTTTTGGATCAGCTTTTGCGAAATGGGACAACCACGGCGCTGGTGTTTGCGGCAGTATTTAGTGAGTCTGTTGATGCTTTTTTTGAGGCGGCAGAGCGGCGGAATCTTTGTATGATTGCGGGCAAGGTGATGATGGATCGCAATGCACCAGCAGATCTGTGTGATACGGCAGAGTCTGGGTATTTGCAGACGAAGGCTTTGATTGAGAAATGGCATAAGCGAAGGCGACTGCGCTACGCGGTGACGCCAAGGTTTGCCATTACTTCTACCGATGAACAGCTGAAAAAGGCTGGTGAGCTACTGAGAGAGTTTCCTGATGTGTATTTGCATACGCATATTTCAGAAAATTTGGATGAGGTGGCGCTGGTACAACAGCTTTTTCCGGACTGTGAGGGGTATTTGGATGTGTATGACCGGGCCGGGCTGGTAAAGGAGCGGGCGGTGTTTGCGCATGGGGTACATTTGACAGATGCTGAATTTCGGCGGCTTTCGGACTGTGGGTGTGCGATCGCCTTTTGCCCTACTTCTAATCTCTTCCTAGGTAGCGGACTGTTTGATTTAGAGAAAGCCAAGTCAGCAGAGCACCCGGTCAAGGTAGGTCTCGGAACAGATGTTGGTGGAGGCACTAGCTTTTCGATGCTGCAAACAACAAATGAGGCCTACAAAGTAACGCAGATGCGACAGCAGAATTTGTCTCCTTTTAAGGCTCTGTATTTAGCAACGCTAGGCGGGGCAAGAACACTTTTCCTGGAAGATTCGTTAGGAAATTTTGAGGTAGGAAAAGAGGCAGACTTTGTTGTTCTTAATCCACGTGCTACGCCTTTGATGTCGTTTCGGAATAGTAAAGCGATACCTGAGACTTTAGATGAACTAGGTGACCTTGTATTTTCTCTAATAATGCTTGGTGACGACCGAGTAGTGGCAGCAACCTATGTAATGGGAGAGATTGTGTATAGATCTGTAGGGCCATAGCGTGCTATGGCCCACACGGAGAACTCAGCTATTGGCGTTTAGTTGCTATCCAAATCCAATCCAATTACGATTGGGTCATGATCTGATGTGCGGAATGGACTCTGACCATCGAAGAGAGCTGGATTTCGATTGAAGTCTAAGTTGTAGTCAATAGCGTCTGGTTCGTCGGCGTTGATATGCCATTCTGTCGCACCTGTGACTTGCGTGCGCAGTGACTCGTTGGCCATAGCGTAGTCCAATGTGCCAAATTGGCCGTTGAAAACGAAAGAATAGGCTTTGTCGCCTAAGAACTGCCGAGCGAGGTCAGTATAGCCAATACCTTCAAGGGCCGTGATGGGATCTTCTTGTGCATAGGCGTTGAGATCGCCGATGATGAGGAAGTCTTCGTCATTGCTGCCGGTGGGGTCACTGGTGAGCCAGCTAGCGAGTGCCTGTGCCCCTCGTAGGCGGGTGCCATTGAAGTTTCCCTGGCCGTCGCCGATGTCGGCGTTGTCGCCTGTGCCGTTGCCGCCTTTAGATTTGAAGTGTGCGATCGCCACTGTAAATCGCTCCCCGCTACTGCTTTCTTCAAACGTAATGGCAAGCGGCGCACGGTTAGTACTAGACCCATCGAAAATAGCGCGATCGCTGTCTATGTCGTCATCGGTGAGTGTCTCTACAGTGGTACCAGGGGCTACCTGCACAGTATCTGTTTTGTAAATGGCCCCAACAGAAATCGCATCGCTCGTATCGACAAAAGATTGTTGTGGTTCAACAAAGGCATACGTTCCTGTGCCAACGCGCTCATTGAGTGCATCAATGAGTGTACCGATGGCAAAGCGCCCATCGCCGTTGGTGTCAGAAAATTCGTTCTCTAGCTCAACTAGAGCAACAATATCAGCATCCATTGTGGCGATTACGGTCACAAGCTTTTCCAGCTGCCGCTCAAATTCGGCAGCCGTATCTGCCCCGCGTGGCGGCAGATTGCTAGGACCGCTGCCAGGATTGTTCTCTTGGTCGAGCGTGGTGAAAAGGTTTAATACGTTCAGGCCAACAAGCTTGAGGGAGCCACCGACTTCATTTGGCGTGAGTGGGCGCGGGTTGGTGGGCTGAAAATCGATGCCTTGATTGGCGTGGATGCGGTAGCTGTTGAAGTCGAAACTGAGGACACCTGTAAGGTCAGTGATGCTGTCGCCGCCGCGCAGAGGGTTAGTCGCGCTGAGCGGTTGACCGCCTCGGCCAAAGAGAGAATCAGGATTCTGTTGTGCATTCCCATCGTCTAGAATAATTTGACGACGGGCGACTAGGTTTTGGTAGGCGCTGAAGCCGTCTGCACTGGGCTCGTTAAATTGAGTATATTGTTCAATTCGCCCATCGGTTCCTTCGGCATTTCCAGGGCCGTCAGAGGCAAGGCGGAGTTCTCCAAATCGGTCAAGGTTGAAGTATTCGGTGACATACAGCGTTTCGGGAATTGTGACCCGCATGCCCTCGGCCGCTTCAAGGCTTTCTCTCGCCGCTAAGGGAAAGTTGACTGTAGCAGGTGTGGGCAATGCTCTATCGCTAGCGATGATGTTGACACTGCTGATGTTGGTAAGCGCAGTGAGCGCGTCAAACCGTTCTTCTACGGTGCCGCTGACGCGCACTTTATCGCCTACAGAAACGTCAATGCCTAGCGCCTCGTCAAAGATGAACAATCCTTCAGAAGTCGCTGTGTTATTGTCAGCATCACTATCTTCTTCTTGTACATAGAAGCCGCTGAGTCCGTTTTCTCCCTGAAAGTCTCCTATGACGATAGCTTCTACAGTGACTTGGCTATTTGCAAGTGGGCTGGTATTCCCCTCTCCTTGAATATCGCTAACAAATGTAACACTGGCTGTTTCTGGTGCTGTTTCTGGTGGCTCTGGCGTTGTTTCTGAAACTTCTTCTGAGACTTCTTCTGGGAGTTCCTCGAGTACGTCTACAGTCGGTGTTAGCGCAGGTGGAATGTTGAAGGAGCCTGTGGGGAAAGGGAAGGCAGACACTGTATTGTTGTCTGAACCGCTGAGGGCGCCAGGAAGGCTGAAATTCCACTGAGACCGGTTAAATGTGCCGTCGGCAGAAGTGAGTGACCGCCGGTAAGCCCAGCCATCTGTGTATTCCCAGGGCTGATTGGTCCCATCGACATTAGGCAAGCCAAAGACGTCGATAACAGAGCCAGACTGGAAAAGTTCGATCGCATCGTCACCGTTGATATTGGCCGCGCCAGCTGTATCGGTCGGTGCAAAGCCAAAAAAGCTAGTAAAGCCGTCTACTTCGCTAGAAATATATAAATAGTCTCCGGCCCTTGCAGAACCAGAAAAAGTATATTCTTGACCGCTAGAGCCGTTGCCATTGTTGGCAGAGCCAAAGCCATAAATGCTCAGATCGGGGATGTCGTTGACAACGTAAAACTCTACGGCCTTTGGCGTACCGCTAGCGAGAGGTCCGTCAATGACACCCGTCAAAATCAAATCAATCAAAATGCTGCACCCTCATGCATGAAATCAGTAGTCGGTAATCTCGAAGTTCCTATGTATTCAGCAGTTTAATGGGGGCGGTAAGGCTACTGAACGTTCACAAGCTAACATAGGCATTCACCATCCGGTTCAGTTCTCTATCAGCTAAATCTCGTACTTTTCTATACCGCCCCAATGAGCTGTTACTTAGAGTGGCGCAGATTTATACCAGGTCACTCGTTGCCACTAGCGCATCCTCAAACTGAATGAACTCCGTATTGATCAACGTATCTCGTCCAAAGCTGTTGCTTCTAACCGTCAGCCTATTTGCCTTACCAGAGAAACGGAAATCAGCCTGAGCCGCCTCGTAAACTACGGTATCTTTTCCAGAGCCACCATCGATAAGGTCACGGCCTCTGCCTCCAGTGAGCATGTCATCGCCACCTTTGCCAAAGAGCGAATCGCGGCCATCACCTCCGTTTAAGATGGCATTATCTTGACCACCAAAGAGAGAGTCACGGCCTCTGCCTCCTGCGAGCGTGTTAACACCACCAACACCTACTAGCCTGTCATTACCGTTTCCGCCATCGAGCGTATCATTGCCCAATCCGCCGAAGAGTACGTCGTTTCCTTTGTCTCCATTGAGCTGGTCATCTCCTGCGCCACCAGAGAGGAGGTCGTTCCCTTTGCCGCCGAAGAGCAAATCATTGCCTCCTTTCCCAAGGAGCAAGTCGTGATCGCCAAGGCCGCTGATAGAATCATCCCCGTTTGTACCAAAGAGCTTATCTTTGCCCCTTGTCCCTAAGATTTCGTTGAGATCGGGGCCACTTTGCAAATCGAGACCAACAATGATGGGGTCGTGGTCAGAAGAGCGGAAGGGTGTGGGTGCGAACAAACCATCAGCTTGTTCCTGTGGCTTGAACTCAAGGTTGTAATCAAAGATGACTGACTCGTCAGCATTAATATGCCATTCTCTTGCGCCCGTAATCTGAGAAGCCAGTGAATCGTTCGCCAGTGCGTAGTCTAGCGCGCCAAAGGCCTGAACCTGGGGGCTGCTACTAAGATCAACAGGGAAGCCAAAGGAGTACTCTAGCTCACCATCTTCGAGGAATCGCTCTACTTGGTTGCTGTAGCCTTCATCAATGAGGAACTGAATAGGGTCTTCCATACCGTAGGCGTTTAGGTCGCCAACGATTAAGAAGTCTTCGTCGCCGGAGCCTGTGGGGTCAGTATTTAGCCAAGCGTTTACCGCTTGAGCCGCCTGCAAGCGGGCCTCATTGTTGTTGCCAGCACCATCGTCAATACCTTGGTTGTCACCGAACGGGCTGACAGACCCTTTTGACTTAAAGTGGTTTACTGCAATGGTGAAAGTTTCGCCGGTTTCAAGCTCTTCAAAGGTGGCGGCAAGTGGCGCGCGGCTGGTGCCTGGGCCATCGAATACTGGATTCCCAGGAGCGACTCCGAGTGCGGTGAGATCGCTGTCGGTGAGAGTCTCTACCGTGGTACCCGCAGCGATTTCTACGGTGTCGGCGTTGTAAATTAGCCCTACCGAGATGGCATCGCCAGTGTCAATAAAGCCCTGACCTGGATCAACAAACTGGTAGTTTGCGCCGGCAATCTCGCTATTGAGTTTGTTGACTAGGAAGTCTATGGCAACTTGACCATCGCCGTTTAGGTCGCCGAACTCATTTTCAAGCTCCACCAAGCTGAAGATATCAGCTTGAGTTTCACTCAAGGCAGCCACCAGTTTATCCACTTGGCGATTGAACTCGGCCATGGCGTCATTTTGAGATTGAGTTGAGCGAGCAACGCTTGAGGATGCGCCGGTTAAATCATTTGCGCCACGGGGTTCAAGGTTGTTTGGCCCAGCATTTGATGGGTTGTTGTTGCGGCTGCGGTCGTCATCTAGCGAGGTGAAGAAGTTGAGGACGTTGAAGGAGGCCACCGTAATGTCGCCGCCAACGTCTGGTGCTTCGGTAGGGCGAGGATTGTCGTTGATAAAGACCGCGTCATCATCGGCTGTTGTGTTGATGCGATATATCTCATCGCCAGAACCACCAGAACCGCGACTGTAGCGCACGACGCCAGTTAGGCCCGTTACGGTATCGCCGGAGCGGAGCTGATCGTTAGCATCGAGCTGGCTAGGCTGATCACCCGGTGCAGAGGCAATTTCAAAGGGGATTTTAGTTGGGTTCTGAATCGACTGGCCGTCATCTAGGATAACGGTGTTGCGTACGGCTAGATCTTGGAACGCCTGGAATCCAGAGACGCTGGGAGCGTTGCCTTGGGTGAAGGTTTCTAGGCGACCATCGGCATAGAGACCCATATCGCCAAAGCGACCGAGGGTAAAGAGGTCGGCAACTGTGAGTTCATCGGGGATGTTTACCAGCATGCCTTCGAAGGCTTCGAGGTCGGCGATGAGGTCACCATCGCTATTAGTGGTGGTGCTGGCGATGGGGAAGGTGATAGTTGCTGCTGTAACGGAATCGCTGTTGTCTGTGTTGTCAACAACTGTGATGTTGGTGATGTTAGAGAGTTGAGTTTCACCGAAGAACTCAGCGACGGTACCGGTTACTTGCACTTTGTCGCCAACGTTGAGGTCGGTAGCGGTGTCGCCGTCTTCAAAGACGAAGATGCCTTCGGAAGTAGCCGCATCTCCATCTGCGTCTGTGTCTTCTTCTTGCAGGTAAAAGCCGCGTAGGTTGCGACCGGTGTCGGCATCGCCGTCTTGGAAGTCACCCACTACAACAGCTTCGACAGTGACTGTTTGGTCTACGAGTTCGCTAGCCTCACCGCTGCCTTGAATCTCAGAAATGAGGGTAAGGGCAACGCCATCATCATTCTGAATCGTACCTTCAGCGGTCGCCGTGGCAATGGTTGCGTCACCTGACGGATTTGAGAGCGTGACGATGAGACTCTCATCTGCTTCAGGATCAGTATCACCTGCGACAGCAAAAGCGAGTCTTTTGCTCGTTTCCCCGGCAGAAAATTCTAATGTGCCAAAGGGAATGACGCTTTCTGAGTCTGTTCTATCAACATCTAAGAAGCCTCCAAAGTCTGCGGCATCAACGTCGCCACTGACTGCGAAATCCACTGTTCCATTACTACTTGTGTCGCCAGAGCGAGTGACGGTAAAGGAGAAGAATGTAGCGCCTTCGTCACCTTCTGGCTGAACGGCATTAGCAGGTGCGATCGCATAAGTTGTGCCACTGTTATTACCTGTATCTCCAGTAATAACAAACGAATCGACCGCAATGTCTTCATCACCTGCGTCTAGGCCTGCAATAGTAAGCCGCAAATCTAAGCTAGAGCCGGTGCCAGCGATTGCTTTAGTAAAATCTTGAGCAGCTGATGTTAGCGCTGTGCCGTCACCAGTACCGTCAAAATCTGTATCTTCAAGCGGCTCAGTATTAGTGCCACCTGCTGCCTCAAAAGCCAGCAAGTTCTGGAAGGCTCCCCCATCAATAGAATACTCAAGGAGCACAGAACTATCTGCGTCCCAGTCTTGATTGCTACCGTCATCATCTTCTGCGAACAGACCGCTGAAAGATAGATTGGTTAAACCTGCGATATTTAGGTTGGACCAAGTGGTTTGAACAGTGGTTGGTCCCTCTTCACCATCCAAGTCTTGCGCGGCTAGAAACTGGCCATCAAAACCGGTTAAATCTACAAAAGACCCGATATTAGAGCCGTCAGTCAAGGTGAAATAGTCTCCGAAGCCGTCGGTAAAGAAGCTCCCTTGAGTGACTGTAAACTGACTGTCATCTGTGAAAGGCTCATTGAGTACGACAGTGGGTCCAACAGTTGCAGTGTCACCCAAAATCTCGATATTGTCGATGGCAATGTCTTCGTCGCCGGAGTCGAGGTCGAAAGTGAAGCGAAGATCTAGTGTGGAGCCAGTGCTTGCGATCGCACTTGAAAAAGCTGAGAAAGACTCAGTAACTTCAATACCATCGCCCGTACCATCAAAATCCGTATCTTGAAAAGGTGCACTATTAAAAGTGTTACCGTCATTTTCAAACGCCAGAAGATTCTGAAACCCACCACCGTCAATTTCGTATTCGACTTTAACAAAGTCTGGTGCATCCCAGTCTTGGTTTGAGCCGTCGTCGTCTTCAGCAAAAAGCGCGCTAAAGCTTAGATTTGAAGCTCCAGAGATATCTATGCTAGAGAAGGTGAGAGTCTGTAAACTATCTGGCACTTCTCCGTCAATGTCTTGAGCGGCGAAGAAGAAGCTACCTTCTGCACCGGTAACATCGTAAAAGCTGCCAATATTGCTACCATCTGTGCGCGTGAAAAAATCACCGCTACCATCTGAAAATTCTGGAACTGAGGTCGTGTAGCGAGTACCGTTACCGTCGGTCTCAAAGCTTTCTGTAAAAATAGTTGCCATGGTGTGAGATAAAACTTCCAAAGATTAAAGAAACCCAACTAAACCCAAAAGAATGTTCTTTTGGTTCGCACCCAGATCAATATATTTATCGATTAGCCCGAGAGCTAAGCTATCAATTACTGACTTCGCTTGGGTAAAGAGGAGCTTATGGAATCATTAATGTCTTATCTTGTAGCTCTCTTTTTGAAACGCTGAGGGTGAGCGCTAGAGACTATACGTGTGGGCTTATTCGGATCGTAAGCAGGCTTCTAGCGCAGGCAAAAAATGCTCTAGTTCTGGTGTTTCTAATGCTGGATCTTTCGCTAGGTCATCCCAAATGCGCAGCTGTACCGCATCCTTGGCGTGGGGCTGGTTAATAAATACTCGTGTTTCGTCTTCTGAGAAAGTGCCGCCCTGCAATTCTAGGCTCCGCTTTGAAGCGGGAGAGAGGGTATCCCAATACTCTTCATCAATGGCACAGAGGTAGCGCTTGGCGTTTACATGTAGCCGAACGGGCTCGGTGACAGACTTTGGAAAGATGCCTTTAAGGTAGGGGAGGGCTCTTTCTTCATGGCGGTCGTTAATTCCTCTCTCGGCAGCGTCTTCTCCTAGCGTATGCACAAGGTGCCCAAAGTCGTGTAGCAGGCAGGCTACAACCAATGAGGGCTCTGAGTAAGCGCTTTGTGCTAGGGTAGCGCACTGGAGAGCATGTTGTTTTTGGGTCACTGCTTCGCGACCGTATTGTGCATGGCCATGAGTAGAGAGCGTGTTGAGGATTTCTGTAATAGATGCCATGACGAATACGAGAGGTGAGGGCGATTTAATAAGGGTGGGCAGCAATCTTGGGTCAGGCTGTTGTTGACGGATGGGATTAGGCCACGCGCTGGCCTTGGCTAATAACGCGAGTGAGGCGGGGAATGTTGTTTTCGAGATGAACAGTGAGAATATCGGCCCGTTTGCCAACTTCTAGGGTGCCGCGATCGCTCTCCAGCCCAATCGCCTTCGCCGGATTCATCGTTACGGGCCGCATTGCCTCATACACAGGCTTTTCTGTTGCGGCGGCCATGATAAAAATAGAGAGCAGCAGGCTGTGAGGCACATAGTCAGAAGAGATGAGATCTACCAGATCTAGCTTGGCGAGTTCCATAGCGGAAACATTGCCAGAGTGGGAGCCACCTAGTACGAGATTGGGTGCACCCATGAGCACTTGCAAGCTGTTGGCGTGGGCCTCTTTTGCAGCGTCTAGCGTGGTAGGAAACTCTGAGATGGTGACGCCTTCTTCTACGGCCTGCTGCACATGTTCTACAGTGGCGTCGTCGTGGCTGGCCATGGCAAGACTATGCTTGCTGCCCAGCTTTACGAGTTCTGTTCGGCTTTTGATTGCGTAGGCTTTTTGGGCGGCAATGCGATCGCGAATAAAATCATCTACCTCGGCCTCGCTCATACCGTGCTTACCCCTGTAGTATTCTCGGAACTTTTCGAGCTTAGCGAACTGCCTTTGCCCTGGGGTGTGATCCATCAAGGAGAGGAGGGAAAGTAGAGGATGCTCGGCATACTCGCTGACAATATCAGCGACCGTTTCGTAGCCTAGTTCGCAGCGGAGGTGTAGGCGATGGTCGATAGAGAATTTGCCGTTTGCCTGTCTGTTGGAGATCTCGTTAATCATGGACTCGAACTCGGTCACGCGGAGGGAGCGGGGAGTGACATCTCCTACGGCGATCGCATCACAAACCGTTGTAATGCCAGCGGCGGCCAAGTCTCGATCGTGATGAGTCGCGGCGGCTTCTATGGGCCAGCGAACGCCAGGGCGCGGCGATACGCAGCGTTCTAAATTATCAGTATGTAGCTCGATGAGTCCAGGCAGCAGGTAGTCTCCCTCTCCATCGATACCGTGGTCTACAGTGCCGGGCTGGATATCAGAAATTTGGCCATCGCGCACGACTAAAGTTCCGACCACTTCTTGGTCTGACAATTGAAGGCGATAGTTGGTATAAACTTGCTCATTCATGGCGGATAAAGAGGTATTTCTACCTGGCGAAATTCAATAATGCGACCCGAAGGTTAAGGTTTGATTACAAACTCGAGATTTTACGTCGTGATCGTGAAAAATTCCGACTAACGCGCAGCCTTGAGCCTTTTTTTCTTCGATTAGCTCGATGACAGCTTCTCTATTTTCTTGATCTAAAGCGGCGGTTGGTTCATCGAGTAAAAGAATAGGCCGATCAACTGCGAAAGCTCTGGCAATGTTGACTCGCTGCTTTTCACCGCCGGAAAACGTTGTGGGAGAAAGAGACCATAGGCGTTCTGGAAGGTTAAGACGGATAAAGAGCGATCGCACTCTCTCTTCAGCGATGTCACTTTCTACACCAAGCTCCATTAGGGGTTCGGCAGCAACCTGTAGCGCGGGAACACGGGGAATGACTCGGAGAAATTGACTGACATAGCCAATAGTGCGGGCGCGAATTTCGATCAGTTCATGGGGCTCGCACTGGGTAAGATCGACCCAGTCACTGTTGTGATTCACCCAGATGGAACCGCTGTCTACGCGGTAGTTAGCGTAGAGCGATCGCATAAAGGTAGATTTACCAGAGCCGGAAGCGCCCTGAAGGGCGACACAGTCTCCTTTATTGACGGTAAGAGAAACGCCTTGTAGGACGTTGAGCTGGCGGTTGCCCTGATTGTGGAGGGTGAAGGTTTTGGTGACTTCGACTGCGCTCAGCCACCGGGTTTCGTGGGCGTCTGGCACTTTTGGGCGTGTTTGGGATAGGGCTTCTTGGATCATGGGATCAATGTGGCACTAACGAGCTGTTGCGTGTAAGGATGCTGCGGATCGTCCAATACTTGGTCGGTAAGGCCTTGTTCTACGACTTGGCCACCTTGCATCACCATAAGGCGGTGGGCGAGAAGGCGGACAACGCCGATGTCGTGGGTGACAAGAATGACGCTGAGATTAAATGTGCGAACAAGAGAACGGAGAAGATCGAGTAAGCGGGCCTGTACAGAGACGTCTAGGCCGCCTGTAGGTTCGTCCATGAGGACGAGTTTTGGCTGGGTGACGAGAACGCGGGCGAGCTGAAGGCGCTGCTGCATGCCCCCAGAGAAAGTGGTCGGTAAAGCGTCAATGCGATCGCTTGGAATTTCGACTTGGCTGAGCCAACGGTAGGCTTCGGTGCGAATGTTGCCATAGTGGCGCTGGCCAATGTCCATCAGGCGTTCGCCGATGTTAGCGCCGGCAGTGACGTTCATGCGAAGGCC
>JBHJIY010000041.1:0-27435 GCA_050042985.1 Phormidesmis sp.
ACTACAGCGTCAGCCTAGTGGTGCTTCTGATATCTCTAATAACGCTTCTGCTATCTCTTCTGAACTCTCTCCTGATATCTCTAAAGGACTAAGCCTTCGTCTCCGTAACTGAATGTGTGTCATCGACTTCTGTTGTTGTAACTTTGGATGTATGGAAAATCTTTTGCAAGCTTTATTGACAGATCACAATTTAGTATCGGGATCTGTCTACTCTACGCTTGTAAGGTATTGCATAGTCCTAGCTTAATTGACATAGTTTAACTAGTTCAGTTAACCAGATAGGCTCAGTTAACTACACAAATGCTTTGGCCCACTACAACAAAAGTGGAAATAAAGTGATTTTACCGAGAGAAGTCCTCGCAGAAGAGACTTTTATGCGCGAAAACACTGCTGACACACTACAACAGTCGGAAACGATAAGTTACCGGTATCTCTATGACTTTACACAAGGCTCCTAATCAGGTTGAGCGTATTTTCTGCGCGAACCTTTGCCCGATGTCGTTTGCTCTATTGAGTGCATTTCTCGTTGCTTCGGTGCCAGTGAGCGCAGCCGAATATAGCGACCAGAATTTACCTCTTCTAGATTCAAGCGCCGAAGTGGATACTGAAAACACAGCGGTGCCTTCAGATGTATCCCTACCTGCCATAGCAGGTTTTCCGTCTGTAGATAGCTATAAATTAGGGCCTGGCGATGCGGTTCGAGTCGATGTGTTTCAGCGCCCTGAATATAGTAGCGAGTACGAAGTTTTAATCGACGGCACTTTGAGTTTGCCGATTGTGGGTCAAGTACCTGTTGCTGGGTTAACAATAGAGCAAGCCGAACAAACTATTTCACAAGCTTACTCACAACGACTCCGTCGGCCTATCATCGAGATGTTTTTGGTAAGCCCTAGGCCTTTGCGAATTGGCATTGCAGGTGAAGTTGCTCAGCCCGGTGAATACATTTTAGAGCGAGAGGGCACGCAGTTTCCTTCTTTGGTCAGTGCACTTCAAACCGCTGGGGGAATTACTCAGTCGGCTGACTTAAGAGAGGTTGTTGTACAAAGGCCTGACGGCTCGGGTCGCTCTCAAACTTTGGTTGCCGATCTTTGGACGTTTTTGAACACAGGAGATTTGAGATACAATCTTGCGCTTCAAGATGGGGATACTGTTTATGTTCCTACTAGAATGACGCTTGATTTTGCCGAGTCGTTGCAGCTATCAGCAGCTAGCTTTGCTGCTGACGGGGGGCAGTCTTTAAATGTGGCTGTGGTAGGTGAAGTTTTGCGACCTGGGCCGCATGTGGTAACAAGCCGCTCTACAGCGGGTGAGAATCCTTCTGGTAACGTTAGGCCTCCTACGATTAGCCAAGCAATTCAGATTGCAGGGGGCATCCAGCCGGAAGCAGATTTGCGCTCTGCCAAGGTGTATCGGCGAACCCGTAGCGGTACTCAACAAATTATTGATGTGAACCTGTGGGAGCTGTTAACCAATGGGGACATCACTAAAGATATCGCACTGCAAGAAGGGGATACGGTTTTGATCCCTGAGGCAGATGTGCTGGTTTCGAGTGAGGTTGCTGAAGCCGCTAGTGCTAGCTTTTCTCCGGACACTATTCGTATTAATGTCGTTGGGGAAGTGGAAGGCCCTGGTGTAGTTGAGGTGCCTCCCAATACGCCACTGAGTCAGGGTGTATTGGCCGCTGGTGGATTCAACAACCGGGCTAGGAAGGCCAGCGTAGAGCTAATTCGGCTTAATCCTAATGGAACGGCAACACGTACTTCTGTCGATGTGGACTTTGCGGCGGGACTAGATGAGTCGGAAAATCCACTGCTGCGTAACAACGATGTAATTGTTGTGGGCCGTTCGGGTGTTGCCAGCTTTTCAGATTCTTTGGATAGCGTTGTAAGACCTTTGGGTAGAGCGTTTTCGCTGTTCTCAATCCCTGCGTCAATTTTTAATTTGTTTAACTAACGCCATTTGTTTAACCAACGCTAATCGTTTAACTAACGCGATCGCCCTTACTACGAGCCCACAAAGAGCTATTACCATGTCTTCTGATAACTTATCGGTATCGAGAAACTCAATTCAAGAGCCAGACCGAGAAGGTGGGCTAAGGTTGGGCCGGATAGTGAGTGTGCTGAAGCGTCATACGATTTTGGTTGCGGGTGTGACGGCTTTAACGACTTCGGTCGTCGTTGCCAAAGCCTTAACTGAAACGCCAGTTTATCGGGCTAACTTTGAGCTGCTGACGCCACCGGTAACCCTAGAGACCCAAATTATCTCAACAATCAATCCAGATGCATTGAGCAGTCAGTCGGATTCGGTAGGGGTGGGTTTGTTAGATGACACTAAACTAAAGGTGTTGACGAGTCCTCGGGTAATGGAGCCTGCCGTAGAGTCGCTGGCAAAGATATACCCAGATATTGACTATAAAAGCTTAAAAAGTAATCTCAAAATTACGCCGAATGACAACGGTAAGACGCTCACTGTTCAGTATCAGAATAGCGATCCTAATAGGGTGGTGACAGTTTTAGACGTTGTTCTACAGACGTATCTTATCTACAGCTTGGAAGACCGACAGAACGATATTTACAGAGGGATTGATTTTGTTGATGAGCAGCTGCCTGCTATTAAGACTCGGGTAAATGAGCTAGAAGCTGAGCTAGAGTCACTGCGACAAAGTTCTAATCTAATTGATCCGCTCTTGCAAGGTGAGCAGCTGTCGCAGCAGCTAGCTCAGTTTGCTTCTGATCGTTTGAATTTGCAGGTAGAGATAGAACAGTCTGAGCAGCTTTATGCTGATTTGCAGCAGGAGCTGGGGCGCGCTGATGATGAATATGCGGCAACGTCTGCGCTGGCGCAAAGCGTTCGCTATCAGTCTTTGCTCGATCAGCTGTTGGCTGTTGATAGTGAGCTGGCTGAGCTGCGAACTGTGTATGTAGAAGACAGTCCAGAGATAGATGTGGTCATTGAACGGCGAGCAGAGCTGAAGCCTTTGCTAGAGCAAGAGGGATTTCGCGTTCAAGAGCAGGTGGCGAGCCGTATTCGTGAGTTGGATTCTCGCGACCAAGCTTTGCAAGCATCAATTGCTACTTTGGATGGGCGAATTCAGACGCTGTCGACGGTGACTCGTCGGTACAATTCTATCCAGCGTGATCTGGATATTGCTGCGACTAACCTGAACGAATTTTTGACTAAGCGTGAGGCTTTGCGAATTGATGCGGCGCAGCGACAAACACCGTGGGAAACGCTGACCCTGCCTTCTACACCGCAAGCGTTTGCCCAGAGCGGCAAGCGAAGTTTGCTTTTGGGGGGAGTGCTGGGTTTGCTTGTGGGTTCTGGTGTTGCTTTACTGGTAGACCGAATTAAGGGCAAAATTTATACCGTACAGGAGCTTAAGGATGCGACTGGAATACAGCTGCTAGGTAAAATTCCTCGTAATCGGCTGTTGGAGGATGGTCAGGCTCCGATGTTGCTGGAGTACGAAACTATCAAGCAGGTTTTTCCACTGAATGGATATGAGCAACCAGATCAAACATTGGGGCCTTTCCTCGAAGCGTTTAAGCTATTGGCAACCAATGTTCGTCAGAGTAGTTCTCAAGGTGCGATTAAGTCTTTTACCGTTAGCTCTGCTGTTCAGAACGAAGGGAAGAGTACGGTTAGCTTTTACTTGGCGCATGCCAGTGCGTCTTTGGGACGGCGGACGCTATTGATTGATGCGGATTTGAGACATCCCACACTTCATCGACTGTGTAATCTCCCAAATGATAAAGGACTCTCGGATTACATCTTGGGGCATGCTTCGCTTAGTGAGAGCCTCACGCATTTGACCGCAGATGAAAATCTATTTTTTATGTCGGCGGGTTCTGTGTCGATAGATCCAGCGAAGATATTTTCTTCAAAGAAAATAGAAGCGTTTTACCAGCAGATATATGAGACGTTTGATGTGATTATTTTCGACACACCACCTCTATTAGGTTTTGCTGATAGCTTTATGGTGGCTAAAAAAACGCAGGGTTTGTTGTTGACTGCGCGCTTAGGTGAAGTTCAGTTTTCGCAGCTGAATGAAGCTTTGGATAAGCTATATACTGCTAGGATTCCTATTATGGGGATGGTGGCTAATGGGTCGGATGAAAAAGATGATGGTTCTTATGTTTACCACGAGTACTACAAGGCGTCTTTGAAAGAAGACGATGTAGTCGTTTCTGATTTAGCCAGTAGCTCGGATATGAGTACTCAAAATGTTTCTACGCTGCGCGAATAGACTAGACTTACGCTAACGAGCTATGCTCACGCTGCGCGAATAGGCTACGCCTACGCTGTGCGAATGAGCTGCGCTCACGCTAACGCGAATAGGCTACGCCTACGCTACGCGATCGCTTTTTTTCCCACATTGCAGTACAGTGAATCGCATGAAACGTACTGCAAACAACAGACCTATTGCAATTGATCTCTTTGCTGGCGCTGGTGGACTGGCGCTAGGCTTTGAACAGGCTGGTTTTGACGTGCCTGTTGCCGTTGAGATTGATCCTGTTCATGCGGCTGTTCATCAGTTTAATTTTCCACGGTGTGAGATAGTTCCGCGTTCGGTTACTGAAATTACGGGTAAGGATATTCGCCGGGCGGCTGGGCTGGGTGCACGACGGAAAATTGCTGTGGTGATTGGTGGAGCGCCCTGTCAGGGATTTTCTATTATGGGGCCTCGGTCGCGTAGTGATCCGCGTAATGCTCTGGTGAAAGAGTTTGTTCGATTGGTGGGAGAGCTTCAGCCTAGCTATTTTGTTTTTGAAAATGTGAAGGGGCTGACGCAGCGTCGCAATAGCGAATTTTTGCTGGAAACGGTCGCTGATATGAACGCGATTGGCTACCAGCTGATTACGCCTTGGAAAGTGCTCAATGCCTGTGATTATGGCGTGCCGCAAAACAGAGAGCGTTTGTTTTTGATCGGTGTAAAGAACAATCTCCCATTGCCTAACTATCCCAGTGAACTGTCGGTGCAACCTACCTGTCAGGATGCTCTGGAAGATCTACCCGATGCTGAACAGTTTGACGTGCTGCGTCAGGTAGGTGAGGCGAATGCTCATTTGCCACAGCCTAAGAGTGACTATGCGGCTTTGCTGCGCTGCGTTTCTGATGCGGGATGGCACTATGGCTATCGGCGACAGTGGATGCCAAGTTTGTTGACGAATAGTATTCGGACGAATCATTCGGTGCGATCGCGTACCCGTTTTGCCAATACCGAACCTGGGCACCGAGAGCCAATTTCCCACTTTTTTCGCCTTCCTCCTGATGGGGTTTGCAATACGCTGCGCGCTGGGACTGATTCAGCTAGAGGATCTTTCACCAGCCCTCGCCCGATTCACTATCGCTATGCTCGCTGCATTACTGTGCGAGAGATGGCGCGGCTGCACGGCTTTCCCGATTGGTTTCGGCTGCATGCGACGAAGTGGCATGGGGCACGGCAAATTGGTAATTCGGTGCCGCCACCGCTGGCTCGGGCGATCGCCGCTGAGATTATTGCTGCGCTAGGTCATCAGCCGAGTGCGCCAAATATTACACATCCAGCCAGTGATGAGCGATTGTTGACAATGACCGCAGAAGCCGCCGCTTGCTACTGGGGAATCAAGAGTCCTATTCGACAAAGAGATAGGGTTTCGCAGCTAGCGATGTAGCTATTTGTCTACCTGTTCGTCCGTTTACTCGGTTTGTTTGTCTATCTGTGAGTTCTGTTGGATAAATCTATAGGATTTGATGGTGGCTGGGAATTATATCAATTGGTATTAATCTCATGCGAACAATTTAATGACCCATCCTGCCTCTATCTTTCCGATTAGCGCGTTAGCTGTCTCGGCGATTTTGCTTTTGAGTAGCTGTAGTGACGCTTCAAGTACTGCTGTAGAACCGACTCGTAGAGCCGAGCGGCTAGTGACAAAGTCAGTGCTAGCGCTAGTTGTAGATATGACGTCTGGTACTTATCTGAGCGATAGATCTGCTGTTGTTTTGAACAAGTGTTTGGATGAAAAATAAGTAACTGCAGCTTTAAATAGTTCATATTCTGGTTTTTCCGGATTATTTACAGCAGCTTTGCGTGCACCGAGAAAACTTGAAGTTTTTGATATGCTTGTTCATTCTGATGTAAACGCTTTCGTATAAATGCCTAAATATCAGTGATACCTCAACGTTAAAGACTGATATGGTGCTGTCGTTTGACCAGGCTGCTAAGAACCCACCCGATTTGGCTGAAGATGTATCGGCTATCGAATCCCCTACGGTTCGTACTGGCTACCGTCCTGAGATTGATGGGCTGCGTGCGATCGCTGTAATTGCCGTCTTGCTCAATCACTTCAATGCGCTGCTTTTACCCAGTGGATTTCTGGGTGTAGATATATTTTTTGTGATTTCAGGTTTTGTTGTCACCTCATCGCTGTCGCGGAAGGTGGCTATATCCTGGAAGGACTATTTACTGACTTTTTATGCTCGGCGTATTAAGCGACTTATTCCAGCACTGGTGATCTGTGTGGTGCTAACTGCTGTAGTGGGCTGCTTTTTTGTGGAAGATCCTCGAACTTCGCTACGAACAGGGTTAGCCTCGCTCATTGGCGCGTCGAATCTATATTTGCTCAAAGAAAGTACGGATTATTTTGGGCAGTCTGGAGAGCTGAATCTGTTCACGCAGACTTGGTCGCTGGGGGTAGAAGAGCAGTTTTATCTGGTTTTTCCTGTTCTTTTGGGATTGTGCGGGTTTAGTCAGCGGCGATCGCGTCACGGTAGCCGAAATTTGTTTTTTGTAGTGCTGTCGCTGAGTGTGCTGTCGCTTGTGGGCTATGTTCATTTGTCGCAGCAGCTTCAGTTCTCGCGTGCTTTTTTTCTGATGCCTACTCGGTTTTGGGAGCTGGGGGCGGGCTGTTTGGTTTTTCTTTCGGCTCGTCGGGTGCGATTGCTACCGTTTGGCAGTGTGAAGGCGTTGCTTGCACCGCTAAGTGCGCTAGTCATCATTGGTCTGTTGTTGGTCAGTCAAGATTTTCAGATGCTGGCAACGCTGGCAGTAGTGCTATGTACGAGTGCGCTGCTGTGGGCCTTTGAGCAAAAGAGCTGGCTGGTGTCGCTGTTTTCTCATCCTGGGCTGGTGAAGATTGGGCTATTGTCTTATTCTCTGTACTTGTGGCACTGGTCTGTGTTGGTGATTAGCCGCTGGACGGTAGGTGTTTCGAAGTGGACGGTGCCGGTGCAGTTGCTGTTGATTTTTGGGCTGGCGATTGCTTCCAATCGCTGGATTGAAAAGCCTTTGCGCTACGCTCAGTGGTCACCGGGGCGACTCAAAACAATTGGCTACGGTTTTACGGCAACCTTTACTTCTGCGGTGGTTTTGGTGGGGTTGGCCCTACCGCTGAAAGGAAAGCTTTTTTTGGGCATGCCGCATCCTGAACGCTCGCAAAGAACGTTTAAGTTGTCGAGCCAGTTCAAGCCTTGCAGAGATGCAAAGTCAATTTCTAACGATTTTTCCGGCTGTACGTATCCTCTGCCAGCAGACGATTCTGCTTCTGGCGGGAAAGCGATCGCAACAGAAGTGACAACAGGGGAAATGGTAAGCACCACATCGGCAGCTGATCGTATAGGTAAAACGATTTACTTTGTGGGTGATAGCCACACCACTGCGCTGCTATCGCTCGCGAGTCAGCTGGTAGAAGCGGGCGATATTCCCAATGTGAAAGCGGTGGCTAGAAGTGGCTGCTTTTTCTCGACTTCTTTGGTGCGATCGCCGCTAAATGAACCCCAAGATGCGAGTTGCCAAGACACTAGCAACACCTTCTGGCATGAGATTGTAGAAGACTCACAGGCGGGTGATGTGGTCGTGATGACTATGCGGTATCAAGTCTATTTTCTTGCGCCTAATCATCCGGATAGTCTTGAAGAATGGTCTGCGGGTGGCTTTGCACTCACGGCTGAAAATGCACCTATTTCTAGAGAAGCCGCCTTGGTTCAATATCAGCAGGAGCTGATTGATGTGTCACAGGTACTGGCCCAAAAAGGTGTTTCCCTAGTGGTGCAAGCGCCTTTGCCAGACTGGAAGCACTATCCTCACGAGTGTCAGCCCCGTTGGTTTCGCCCGGATGTGCTGATGCCTGAGACCTGCTCGCTAGAGGCGACTACTGAACTACAGCAGCGGTTGCCGATCGCCGATGCTTTTCAGAAAGCTGAATCGAGTTCGGCCAGCCTTCATATCTACGATCCTTTCTCTACTTTTTGCAATGTAGAGCGATGTGTGCCTTTTTCTGAAGAGGGCACACCTTTATTTTTGGACTACAACCATCTCAATAACTATGGCGCAGAATATCTGTATGGCGATTTTGTAGCGTTATTGACTGGCCGCTCCTTGCTTTAGGCATAGAAAGGATGCAAGCCTGAACCGTTCCCCATTAGGATTAAAGGGTTGACCGGCAAAGTGCACACACAGAATGGATATCAAATCGGGATTTGTAGGGACCGTTGGCAATACGCCTTTGATTCGACTCAATAGCTTTAGTGAAGAAACAGGCTGCGAAATATTGGGTAAGGCGGAATTTTTGAACCCAGGTGGTTCTGTCAAAGACCGAGCGGCGCTTTATATTATTGAGCAGGCCGAAAAAGAAGGGAAGCTCAAGCCCGGCGGCACGGTAGTAGAAGGGACTGCTGGCAATACGGGCATTGGCCTTACTCACATTTGTAATGCCAAGGGCTATAAGTGCGTCATCGTTATTCCTGAGACTCAGTCTCAAGAGAAGATGGACGTGCTGCGTACACTCGGCGCAGATGTGCGTCCTGTGCCTGCGGTCCCTTATAAAAATGAAAATAACTACGTTAAGCTATCTGGGCGAATTGCTGATGAGCTAGACAATGCTATTTGGGCCAATCAGTTTGAAAATTTGTCGAATCGTCAGGCTCACTACGAGACGACAGGGCCAGAGCTGTGGGCTCAAACAGACGGAAAAATTGATGGCTGGACAGCGGCTACAGGGACAGGTGGCACCTATGCTGGCGTGTCTATGTTTTTGAAAGAAAAAAATCCCGATGTGCGTTGTATTCTTGCTGACCCGATGGGTAGCGGCCTCTACAGCTATGTGAAAACTGGCGAGATTAAGTCGGAAGGTAATTCTGTCACGGAAGGCATTGGCAACGGTCGCATTACCGGCAATATGGAAGGTGTGCCAATTGACGACGCGATTCAAATCGATGACCACGAGGCGCTGCGGGTGATTTATCAGCTGCTATATAAGGAAGGCCTGTTTATGGGTGGCTCTGTCGGCATTAATGTAGCAGCGGCCGTCGCCCTGGCGAAGCAAATGGGGCCTGGCCATACGATTGCCACAATTTTGTGTGATGGGGGGTCGCGCTATCAGTCCAAGATATTTAATCGCGAGTGGTTAGAATCCAAAGGGCTCTGGTCTGATGAGTTTCTTCCTGCGTAATTTGCTGATTTAGAAAGAAATTCTGCCTAAGAAAATTAAAAACATATCCAAAGGAAGCAGGCACTCTCCTTTGAGTTCGCCTAGGATCTAGGAAAGAACTCTATGTGCAACACGCCTGTTGTGTCAGGTATGACTTCCCATGGCTTACGATTTTGACTTATTTGTAATTGGCGGTGGTTCCGGTGGAATCGCGACGGCTCGACGGGCGGCTTCTTACGGGACTAAAGTGGCCCTCGCTGAGAACGACAGACTGGGAGGCACCTGTGTCAATAGAGGTTGCGTGCCTAAAAAGCTGATGGTGTACGCTTCTCACTTTCCCAAATATGTTTCTGAGTCTCACGGCTACGGTTGGAAGTACGATTCAGGCGTGTTCTGCTGGGAGACGATGATTACCGCTGTACGCAATGAGGTGAAGCGGCTGAATGCGATCTATCAGCGTATGGTCGACAATGCTGAAGTCACAATATATCGTCATTATGCTCGGTTGCTAGATGCGCATACGGTGGAAGTGGGTGAAGAGAAAGTCACGGCTGAAAGAATTTTGATTGCGGTAGGTGGTGAGCCGGTGAAGCCGGATATTCCGGGCATAGAGCATGCGATTACCTCCGACGGCATGTTTGAGCTTGATCAGCAGCCAGAGCGCATGGTGATTTTGGGTGGTGGCTATATTGGTTGCGAGTTTGCCTGCATTATGAATGGCTTAGGGACCGAGGTGACGGTGGTCATTCGTAAGGATCAAATTCTGAATGGGTTTGATAAAGACTTACGAAACGAGTTGCATGAGGCGATGCAGAAGCAGGGTATTCACATTTTTAATAATGCCGAGATTACTGGAATCGCTAAGACGGGTGATAGCGTGAAGGTGACGCTGAATGAGGGCAAAGAGCAGGTGATTGTGGCGGATGCGGTGAGTCTCGCGGCGACGGGGCGGCGTCCTAAGTTAGAGAATTTGGGATTGGAAAATACGGCGGTGGAGACGGATAAGGGCGCGATCGCTACTGATAAGTACGCTCAAACCTCTGAACCTAGCATCTATGCCATTGGTGACTGTACAGATCGGATTAATCTGACGCCGGTCGCAATTGATGAAGGCCGGGCCCTGGCCGATACCCTGTACGGTGGTCAGTCTCGCCAGACTAGCTACGACAATGTGCCCTCGGCAATTTTTACAACGCCTGAAGCCGCTACAGTGGGCTTAACTGAATCTGAAGCTATCGAAAAATATAGTGAAGACGATGTGCATGTATTTCGGTCGCGGTTTCGCCCGATGTATTACACGCTGCCGAATAAAGATCAAAAGACGCTGATGAAGCTAATTGTGCACAGTGAAACCGATAAGGTGATAGGTGCGCATATGGTGGGTGATGGTGCCGCTGAGATTATGCAGGGGGTTGCGATCGCTATCAAGATGGGCGCTACTAAAGCTGATTTTGATGCTACGGTCGGCATTCATCCCAGTGCGGCAGAAGAGTTTGTCACGATGAGATAAGAGTGACATAAACACGAGATAGAACAGAGCTTTGAGTACATGTACTCATCAGAGATTTATTCGAAATAGAACAGATTTTGAGCATATGTACTCAGTATAGATAGAACAGATGTTGAGCATATGTACTCAGCGATGTGTTTTCGTAAAAGTGTGACACGATACACCAAACAATTTCATGCATTGTAAGCATGTAAATTTTGCATAAATTCTCTCTAAAATGTTCTTTGTGAACCCGCAATCTGTGACGGGATCATTAGTATGGGTAGCGGGTGAAAAAACTGTCGTCATGAAAATTACCCTCGCAAGCAGTTGCGACAAATGTGAGAAACCATGACGCATAGATAAACGCATAGATATATGCCACTTATATGCCACTCAGTAAGGTGTGACACCACCGTAATCTATTTACGGATGAGCATCGTTACTGTGATACCAGAAGATTACTTTTTGCTTTACACAGTCTTCAATTAAGTGCCGGATAATCATCAAAAAATAGCGATCTGAAAGGCATCGTGATTTCTCTGATAGCTTATTTCACACGTTGGGCACCTTGTTGTAGCAAACACAGATATATCGTTACCAAACACTATTGAGTTACTGAAAAACACTCTCTTTGTCATGGACAATTCTCTGCCGAAAATCAAAAATACTCTAGATATCTTTAAGCCTTTGCGCCGCTGGATTGAAGGCATTCCTGTTGAGAACGAAAAAACAGCTCATCGTATTGTTTCCATTATTCCGGCTGACTGTCCTTTTGAGCGAGATGTGAAATTTTTCAAGCGCACTGTCGCTCACATTCCACCCATGTGCAAGCTCAATCCACTTTACGATCAGCTTGTGATGCTGCGCTTTAAAGCGATGTGCTACCTCGTTGATGAGTGTGGTGTTGATGCAGCCGCTATTTCGTAGGCTGCTATTTGCTTGCTCTCTCGACTGTTTTGGCTGCATACGGCCTTCTACACGACATTTCCCTGCATGAAAGAAGGAAGGGCTCTCAGGTAATACTGAGAGCCCTTCCTTGGTTTGAATCTGTCGTGGCCTTAGGCAGCAGATGTGGTTAACGTACCGCACTGTGCCTGCTGTCTGAGTAAGTGGTCGCATAGTACGAGGGCGACCATGGCTTCTACCATCGGTACAGCGCGGGGCAATACGCAGGGATCGTGACGACCTTTGCCTGCAAGGGTGGTTTCCTGTCCGGTGCTGTCAACGGTGTTTTGTTCTTTGCGGATGGTGGCGGTGGGCTTGAAGGCAACGCGGATGATGATATTTTCGCCGTTGGAGATGCCGCCTTGGGTACCGCCCGCGCGATTTGTGCGGGTGCGGAAGGTGCCGTCGTCGCCGCGATACATTTCATCGTTGTGCTGAGAGCCGGTGAGGTAAGTACCCGCAAAGCCTGATCCCATCTCAAAGCCTTTGGTGGCAGGGAGGGACATTGCGCCTTTGGCGAGATCAGCGCTGAGCTTGTCGAATACGGGTGCGCCGAGTCCTTTGGGTACGCTTCTGGCAACGCACTCTACGACGCCACCGATAGAGTCGCCGTCTTTGCGTACCTGGTCGATGCGCTCAATCATTTGCTCGGCTACGTCCTGGTTGGGACAGCGGACAATGTTGCTTTCTACGGCTTCTAGAGTGACTGTGTTGGGATCAAGGGGGGCTTCGATGTCTTGAATACGTTTGACGTAGCCGATGATTTCAACGCCTGCGACTTCCTTGAGGATTTTTTTGGCGATCGCCCCTGCGGCCACTCGGCCAATGGTTTCTCTCGCCGAAGAACGGCCACCTCCCTGCCAGTTGCGAATGCCGTATTTAGCATCGTAGGTAGCGTCGGCATGGGATGGGCGATATTTCTTCGCCATTTCGTCGTAGTCCTGGGATCGGGCGTCTTTGTTCCGCACAAGGATCGAGATGGGGGTGCCCAGCGTTTTTCCTTCAAATACGCCTGAGATGATCTCGCAGGTGTCGGTTTCTTTACGGGGGGTGGTGATTCTGCTTTGGCCAGGACGACGACGATCTAGATCGACCTGTATTTCTTCTGCTGAAATTTCGAGCAGCGGCGGACAGCCATCGATGGTGACCCCGACACCGCCGCCGTGGGATTCGCCAAATGTAGTAATCCGAAAAAGATGTCCGAAGGTGTTGCCCATGGCGTGCTGCTATGTCCGCTCAATACGTTGAAAAGAATCCTGATGATCCTACCGCATTGAGCCGATTGTATTTGGTCTTGCCATCTGCTCTACTACCTAGGCCCTTGCGCCAAGTTGTTTTCAGACAGAATCAGCAGGGTGCGAGGGTTGATTGCCTTCTCGTTTTTATACAGGCCGTAGTGGAGATGAGGACCAGAAGAGCGACCGGTGCTACCAATGTAGCCAATAATTTGACCGCGCTTAACGGTGTCGCCAACTTTGACTTTGACCTCTGACATATGAGCGTAGAGCGTCTCATAACCGTAGTCGTGGTCGATGGTGACTGTGTTGCCATAGCCACCATTTGGGCCCGCTAGTGTGACAACGCCGTTGCCGGTTGCCGCGATGATATCGCCATATTCACCGACAAAATCCAATCCTTCGTGGACTTCGTAGCCGCCGCCACCAAAGGGGTTACCGCGTATGCCAAATTCGGAAGAAACTTCTACAATGCCGACGACCGGTTGGCCATTTGGATAGGCTGCTTCTTCGGCAAGCGTTTCTTCTAGGGCTGGTTTGATGCTGGTGTCGAGCGTTTGGTTGAGTTTGGGTACCTGCTTTTGAACGTCTTTAAGTAGGTCAACAGGGTCAACGGCTTTTGAAGGGCCACCTCTGGGGAGCGAACTTGCTAGGAACCCGTTGACTTCGCCACTTTCTATTGTTGTGCTGTTACTGCGCTGAATGCTGTCAGACCAACTGTTACCAATGCTAGAGGTGAGATCGCCTTTGCTGGTTTCTTCGACGGCCTGAGGGGAGACGGGAACGCCTGCTCTCTCTTTTAGGGAGTCAATTTCTTCTCCGAGAGAATCTACCTCCGCTTTTACTTCTGAAGCGATCGCCTCAAGCTCGTCGTTTTGCTGGCTGAGGCGCAGGTTGTTTTGAATCAGGGATAAGCACATAGTCCCCAAGGAAATGGTAGGGACGCCGAGGAACAGCAGGGTAATGAAGAACCCACGAAGTGGGGTGATTGTAATCCCGGTAGACTGCTTGCCAGTGCGGCTTTTGCTGCGGCCGGTGGCGTCGGTGGCGTATCTTCTGGGTGATTTCTGTCGCATGAATTGTTTTGGACGCTTGCTTGCGCAGCGCGTTAAAGAAATCCGGTAAACTTATCTCTTCTTAACAATTACGAAATTATACGGGGATCAGAGCGTCCAATACGAGACTATTCTGAATATTTGTATATGGGCTGCGAAAGCATAAGAAAAACTTAAGACGCTTGCATTTCGCCAGATGTCAGTCTTTTAGCCACTTTTGCCGTTTTGTCTATGTGGAGTATGGCGTTTAGAATCCGTAGATATACGACTGGCAAAATAAAAGAGGTATTGACTTATACAAGTGGTTGTGGATTTTGCCGACAATCCCTAAGGTGTTTAGCGCGGCTACTCTATTAGGTTGGTCTCGTCAGATTTTCGAGCCGTTCACTACCAATAAGAGACATCTGAACGGCAGAAGCCTAACGATCGGTGGTTGTTTTTAAAGCCTAAAATTCGTCACAGTAGGGATATTCCTATCTATTAATTGGCGATCGCAATGAAGTTGACTTGGTTTGATGCAAACTCTTGGCTGATTGAAGTTGCTGGCAAGCGAATTCTGGTAGACCCCTGGCTAGTGGGCGATTTGGTTTTTGGCAATTCGCCTTGGCTCGTCCGTGGTTTTCGTGATCAGCCGGTTGAAATACCCAAAAATATCGACCTGATTTTGCTTTCTCAGGGTTTGGCGGATCACGCTCACCCCGAAACACTGGCGCAGCTGGATAAATCTATTCCGGTTTTTGCGTCTCCCGATGGTGCGAAGGTGGCAGCGTCGCTGGGCTACCAGTCGGTGAAGGGGTTATCCCACGGTGAAACGACCGTTTTTGGCTCTGAATCGGAGGGTGTGAGAGTACAGACGTTTGTGGGTGCGCCGGTAGGTGTCACTAAGAAGGAGAATGCCTATGTGCTTACTTTTTTGGCGGAGGGTAGTCGGCTGTATTATGAGCCGCATGGCTATCCGGATGCTGAGCACTTAAAGGATGTGGGCTCGGTAGATGTGGTGATTACGCCGATGGCCGAGATTACGCTGTTGGGAATTGCTCCGGTGGTGACGGGTAAAGATGCTGCACCGAAGCTGGCACAACTGCTGAGCCCACAGGTGATGTTGCCAACTGCTGAGGCTGGGCGAGCGCGGTATAGTGGCATGATTGCTGGGGCGTTAAAGACGGCTGGTGGGGCTGCTGAGCTGCGGCGTCAGCTAGCCGAACAAGGTTTTAAGACGGCGGTGATTCAGCCGAACTCTGGAGAGCCGGTTGCTCTGGATTTGCAGACGGCTGCTGCTGTTTAGTATTTGTGATAGCTGCTTTTGTGGCGGTTGCTTCGTCAATGGTTGCCGAAGATTGGAGTAGTCCCTTCAATTCTTCAATGACCTCATTTTGTTCTGTTCGTAATGTGTCTAGTTGGTTCAGCAGCTGAGTGATTCTGGCTTTTTCGTTGACTTTCGTTGCTGAAGGGGCGGTGGCTTGTTTCCACAACCACTGGCTTAGCTGGAGTGGAAGGGTGAGTATCAGCTTGAGACCTGCTTTGAGGATTCTTTTTACCAAGTCTGCGACGAGCTGCAGAAGACCGATACTTACGATGACAATGCCAATGGCCCAAAAAGGATGGCTGAGGGCGGCGGCAATTACTGTTTGTAGCTGACTGGCAAACATGCCCAAGCTGTTGAGTGCATCGGGTAGTGCTACCGGCGGAAAATCTATCGATGGCAGGTCGATTGAGGGTAAAGCCCCGGCAATGAGTTCTGTTGTTGAGCCGTGTGATGGGTCGAATTTGGCCATTTTGGCAATTTACCTTTGCACTAGCGCTTAGTCTATCTCTGTGGGAGTGGCTCCTTGCGATCGCTATATGTGTCAGGCTAGAAGGGCCTGAATATTTTCGTCAACCTATTTTGTCAATACATTTTAAGGAGAGAGCAATCACGATGCGCACGGTTATGTCTACTTTTTTCACGATTGCTTTGAGCGCGTTAATGATTTTTGGCAGTCCATTTCAGGCGATGGCTGTGTCTGGTGGATCTATGTCTGATTTGGCTAATTTGGCGGTGTTGCCGGGGTTGAAGGGGGCTTTTACTGGTAGTCGCCCAGATAATCTTGGGGTAGTAGATGGCCACTTGGCTGGCTGTCCAGCGTCTCCAAACTGTGTGGTGAGTCAGGGTGCGGATGAGGAACATGCGATCGCACCTATTGCTTATTCGGGCGATCGCGTTGCTGCTCGCGCTAACCTAATCGACATCATTGGTGTGGTGCCTCGCACCCAAATCGTTTCACAGAGCGATGACCACATTTTGGCGGAATCGGAAAGCCGTTTGATGGGCTTTGTTGACGACACTGAGTTTTATTTGCCTGAAGGTGAAAACGTAATTCAGGTGAGGGCTGCGGCTCGGATGGGTGAGTCTGATTTGGGTGTGAATCGCCGTAGAATAGAGCAGATTCGCCTTGCTTTTGCTGATTTGGCGCAGCGGGCTGCTGCTAAGTAATGTTGATAGCTACAGTCTGAGCTTTTGGGCTTCTGCATAGGCGATGGCTGAATCTTCTGCGCGGCCCTGTTCATCGAGAACGATGGCGAGGCCGTAGTATAGGGTTGCGCTATTTGGGATGCGGGCGATCGCCTCGCGTAGGACAGATTCTGCTGAGACAAATCGGCCTTTGTCTGCTAATACAAGGCTCAAGTAGTAGTAGGCATCTATATAGTCTGGGTCGATGACCAAGACGCGCCTGAAGATTACTTGGGCTTCTTCGAGCTGGTCTTGATTGCGCAGTAAAATGCCCAAATTGTAGTAGGCGTCGGCATCGAATGGGTCGATTCTAGCGGCTTCGCGATAGGCGGCGGTGGCTTCGGAAAGTCTGCCTTGCTGCTCTTGCCAGTAGCCTAGGTTGTAGTGAGCGTCTGCGTCTTCGGGGTCTAGGCGAATGGCTGTTTGGTAGGCTGTGATCGCTTCTTCTACTCTGTTTTGCTTTGCGAGTAGTATGCCTAGGTTGTAATAGCTGATGGCGTCGTTGGGTGCGGCTGCGATTGCTGCGCGATAGGCCGTTTCGGAGTCATCTATTCGACCTAGTGCGAGAAAGGCATTGCCTAAGTTGTTGTAGGCAACACTGTTATTAGGCTCCTCGCTCAAAATCAGCTGCCAAATAGAAATCGCTTCGCGGTATTGACCTGCGTTCTGTGCAGCGATGCCGCGATTGACTAGGTCTCTTGAGGGTGGCGATGCTGGGGGTGATGGTGTGCGCTCTAGGACACGGAGTTCTTCGAGGGTGATCGTATTTTGTGAGACGGCATCGCTTTGCGAAGCGGAACTGCTTTGTTGATTACTTTGTTGATTTAGGTCGCTTTGCGAGAACGCTGGCTGCGATGCAGAAAATGAAAGAGATGAGCCTGCCCACAAGGTAAGGCCTAGCCCAGTAGCTGTGATAAAGCGCATAGCATGGAAATCAGACTGTGAAAGTCAGAATTTGTGAGAGGCAGATAACTGCTTTCACTGTATTCAGTACAATTGCGCAGTGACACTGCCTATCCGGCATGAACAATATCACTTCAAATACTATTCACTATTCCTTTATCTCCAAAGCTGCGCTCGTAGCCTGTGTCTATAGCTTAGCTATGCGGCTTTATGTAGAGACGAATACAGCGCTATGTGGCCATAGCGCTGTATTTCTCAAGCTTACTTCTTAGTTTTGCTGCGACTTCTGGTTTTTGTTTTTGTCGTTGTCGCAGAAGCTACAGCTGCCTCAGCTGCTTCTTTTGCTTCTACGTCCACATCCACTGGCGGCTTCAAAGGCTCTTCACCCGCTTCGATAGGAATGGCTTCTGGCTTGATTTTTGCCATAACCAGTTCTTTGACCTTCGCTGCAAATTCTGGATCTTCTTTCATCCGGATGATGGTGTTGTCACGACCTTGCGCCACGTTGCTACCCTCAAAGCTGTACCAAGCACCTTTGCGGACAACGATGTCGTGCTCTTCGGCAATGTCTAGCAAGCAGCCCAGGATGGAGATGCCTTCACCAAAGATGATGTCGAATTCGGCGATGCGGAAAGGTGGGGCAACCTTGTTTTTCGCGACTTTGACTTTGACGCGAATACCGAACTGATCGTTGCCTTTTTTGAGGGTTTGGATACGGCGAATGTCTAGGCGGACCGAGGCGTAGAACTTGAGGGCGTTACCACCAGTGGTGGTTTCGGGGTTGCCGTAGGTGACGCCGATTTTGAGGCGCAGCTGGTTGAGGAAGATAACTGTGCACTGCGATTTGCCGATGTTGCCGGTGATTTTTCTCAGGGCCTGGCTCATGAGGCGGGCTTGAAGGCCCATGTGTGAGTCACCCATTTCGCCTTCAATCTCGGCGCGAGGGGTGAGGGCTGCTACGGAGTCGATGACGATGAGGTCAACGGCGGATGAGCGAACGAGCTGGTCGCATACCTCTAGGCCCATTTCGCCTGTGTCGGGCTGGGAGATGAGTAAGTTTTCGACGTCTACGCCTAGGTTCTCGGCGTAGTAGGGGTCGAGGGCGTGTTCTGCATCGATGAAGGCTGCAACGCCGCCCTGACGCTGAATTTCTGCGATCGCATGCAAAGCCAGTGTCGTTTTACCCGAGCTTTCAGGGCCGTAAATTTCAATGACTCGGCCTTTTGGCAAGCCGCCACCCAAAGCCATGTCGAGGGTAAGTGCTCCGGTAGGAATGGTTTCCACCTGCATGCGGTTAGCTTCGCCCAGCCGCATAATGGATCCTTTTCCAAAGTTGCGCTCGATTTGGGTGAGCACTGAATCAAGAGCTTTTTGCTTTTCAGAAGAGGCGTTAGCAGCCATAGGTATTCCCGGAGATATTTTGATGAAGTTCTTAGGTAAAATTCGCTATACTAATTTTAGTACACATGCACTAAATTGACATCTCTAAAATATATCAGTCTATTGGAGCGATTTTTGATGGTTTTTTCACGCGTGTGATTTGACGCGGACGGCAGTGGCGGACGGTGTAACCTGCGCAAATGTGTCTAAGCGTAGCGCAATCTATACCGTTATCCAATAAAGCCGATCTGTAAATAAATCAAAGATGAATTCATCAGCTGAAGTAGACAGGCGGGGTAACTTCCCTGAGATATTGAGGATTAAGTGTCAATCTTCATTTTGCGTTTAGATTCTGCGTTTAGTGCGTTAGCCCTTGTTATGCGGGTCCATTTTCTTTGGCCTCTTTCCATTCATCATGCAAAACTGTGAACTCGTCGATGTTTTAACTCAGCCTGATTGGGTCATTGCGATCGCCCGTGTTGCCATTGAGCAGTGCTCTCCCGATGCGATTTCATCTGGCTTTTCACCTGACTACGCCTATTCAGAAGCACTTTCTGCGGCAGATGATGACAGTGATTTTTCTGGTGGCGATGTTGCTGGGTCGATGTCGTATGGCTATCGATGCTGGGTGTTTACGCCAGATTTTACCGTGCTAGATGATGGTGAAGTGCATCCTTCTCGGGAGGCTGCCGCAGAGAGCGCTCGCCGCCTAGTGATTGATTCTCGCGAGTTTTAGGCGGCTTGCCAGGTACCGTGGAATCCGAGTGGCACAGTGTTAGGAAGGGCGAGTCGGCACATGGGTTCTCCTAAGGTATCTGCCTGAAAAATCCACAGTTCGCTGCGGTCAGCGATTGAGTTGTACACCACGGTGAGTAGCCAGGCTTGGCCGCTGCGATCACTTGCATGCATGGGTTCGTTGGCATAGTTCCCTTCGCCAAGATCGGCTTGCAACAGTTTGCCTGATGCGTAGTCGAACCGGCCCACCGCGCCAAACCAATTTTCTCCTGTGCTGACGTGATCGCGGTGCATCATCACATAGGTGTGCTGCCACGGCTGCCCTACTTTGGCGGCGGCGACCATTGGAAATTCGCAGTCTCGCTCTAGGACGCAGTCGTTGTTGAGTATCTTGCCAGTGGTAGGGTCTAGCCTAAGCTGCCACAGTCGGCCATAGGCTTTGGTTTGAATATTTCCGGTAGGGACTTCTCGGAGGACTTCATTGATGTGGAGAAAGTTATCGAAGCGGACGAAGTCGAGTTTTATGCTGCCGTCTTGTTCGATGCAGCCGTTGCCATAGTGCCACTGGAACCAAGGGTCTGTGCGGCTGTCTGAAACGGTGGCTAGGGTTTCGCGGTCGACGACGATGATGCGTGTGCCTTGCTCAGGCGTCCACTCGACAGCATCGGTGAAGGACTGTTTATTGAGCAGCAGTTTTAGCGGGTCTACCGTGACTGGCGATACTAAAAACACCAGGTAAGGCCCTGCAACAGCAAAGCTATGCACCATAGGCACTGTTTTTAGCGGAATGCTGGTTTGCTTGATCAGGTTGAAGCTAGCGTCGCAGCGGTGAATTTTGAGCTGGCACTGTGGGGTGACGCCAATGGTATAGATTTCTCCGCTGAGCGGGTCTTTTAAGGGATGTGCGGAGAATGGCTGAGCTGTTTTTAGCCAGCCTAAGGAGTCGATTCCCTTGGTTTCTAAAGTTTCTAAGTCTAGGCTGTGAGGGTTGCCTGCTTCCCAAAGGGCGAGCAGTTTGTCTGGTAGGGCAAAAACAGAGGTATTTGCAGCGTTCTTGACGCTGGTGCCATTGAACAGACCTATGATGTGTTTCCACAGTGGGCCCGGATAACGTCTGCCGTAGTTGCTGTAGAGGAATTCGCTGGCGGCACTTTCTTCTAGGTAGCCTTTGGTTTTTACATAGCGATAGGTGCCTGTGGCTTTGCCTTCGCCTATGCCTACTCGCAAAATCGCGCCGTCTCCGTCGAACCAGTGACCGACGGACTGTTGACCTCTTTGCAATCGACCTGTTCCGTTTTGGAAATAGGTGCCGTTTAAGTCAGTGGGGACTTTGCCCGAGAGTACTTTTAGAGGGGTGGTCGCAAACTCTTTGGCGGGTTGTGCGATCGCTTTGTGCCAGGCTTGGGGGTTGTTTTTCAGCATCAGGCTTTTGGCAGTATGAGGGTAAAGGCTGTTTGGTGGTGAGGGTCTATATTGCTGTGAGATTGGTTTTGATAGGTTCTGTCTAGGTACAGCTTTCCTTTGTGCGACTTGGCGATTTCTCTGGCGAGGCTCAGGCCTAGGCCGAAGCCTTCTCGTTTGCGATTGCGGGAGGGGTCGCCTCGGTAGAACCGGTCGAAGATGCGATCGCATTCTTCTGCTGAAATCTTTCTAGAGGCGTTGGCGATGGTGACCTTTACTGCGCCGCTTTCGACTTTGCCTATAATGGATAGCCATGCCTGAGGTGCTTTTGCTTTGGGTAGCGCTTCTGGCAGATTGTATTTGATGGCGTTGTCGATTAGGTTTTGTAGCACTTGTGTGAGTAGGTCGCGATCGCCCTTTACGCTCAGTCCTTTTTCAATTTCTACGCTCACCGGTAGTGTCGGTGCCAGTAGCTCAATATCTTCTATTAATACAGACAAAATCTCTCCCAGCTCAACTTTGTCTTGTCTTAAACTCATTTGCCCAGCATCGGCCAAAGAGAGTAACAACAGCTTGCGGACAATGGTGCTAAGCCGGGAGACTTCATCCATCAGTTTGCTTAGGCTTTGCTGTAAGTCTGAGCCAGGTTTGGCTTGCTGCATGGCCAGCTCTAGCTCACCGCGCAAAATCGCCAGCGGTGTTTTAAGCTCGTGGGCGGCGTCGCCACTGAAGCGAGAAGATTGTTTGAAGCTGCGCTCTAGGCGGGTGAGCATTTCGTTGAAGACTTCGATGAGTTCTACGAATTCTACGTCGGTACTGCCGACGGGGACTTGTTGATCGAGCCCAGTGGCGGTGACCTGTTGGATGACGCTGGTGAGTTTGCGGACGGGTTTTAGGGCGCTGCCAGAGAGCACCCAAGCGCCAGCGGCAATCATGAGTAGGGTGCTGGGAATGGCGACTAGGAAGATGTTGCGGATGACGGCCATGTCTTGATTGATGGTTTCTAGGCTGACAGCGATCGCGCCTCTTCCCGATTCAGTTTTGATGACGCCTACCAGCCAATTGCCTGCCTGGGTATTTGGCGTAAATACGCGTCTGACAGGTCTGCCTATGACAGCGTTTGGATTTTCTTCAATAGTCTTGGCTTCTTTGAGAATCATTTCTTCTGCTGTGTCTTTTAGCAGTAGCCCGATATTTAGGGGGGTAGTGCCGAGCTGTGCGCCGTCTACCGAGTAGTGAATTGTTTTCCCTTGTGCGTCTGCGAAGAGCAGGGTGATGGGTGTGCCAATTGCGGTTTCTAGCTCGCGAGGTAAGTCGTCGCGGGCAAAGTCTTGCCACCAGTCGGTTGAGCGATCGGGTCTCATTTGCTGCAACTGGCTGTCGAGCTTGGCATCTAAGCTGTTTACTTTTGCCACGTAAATGAGTCGCCAGGCGACTAGCCCGAAGCCTACTAGGGCTCCGCCCGCTAGGGCGACTGACAATAGCGCAATTCGTAAGCGAAAAGAGGCCAGCTTCATCTAAGGTTTTTGCGTAGGCTGTATTTCTAGTGGTTTAGTCTCTTCTTGCTGCCATCGTTTGACAGAGATAATTTGAGACTCTGCAATCTCAACTGTCACTTGTTCTATGTCAAAGCCTTCTAGACTATAGCCGTCTTCCTTGTTTTCGGGGGGTGCGTAATGTTCTACAACAGTTGCGATGGTGCCACGAGTGAGTGCGTACTCTGGTAAATCTTCAGCCAAAGCCACCTGAGAAAATAAAGAGTATTGCGCGCTCACTGTTTCGTCCTCGTTACTTTTATTCTGCTTGCCGAAATCGATAGCCTACCCCACGAACGCTTTCTATCCAACGGGATTGGCCTTTGATGTCTATTTTTTTGCGTAGACGCTGAATACAGACATCGACGACGTTGGTGCTGGGGTTGAAGTCGTAGCCCCATACGTGTTCTAGCATTTGGGTGCGGGTGAAGACTCTGCCGGGCGATCGCATCAAATACTCCAATAAATTAAACTCGCGAGTCGTCAGCTCTACCAGCTGCTGCTTATCTTCTTGCTCGCAAACAACAGTACGTGTAATGCGGTCGAGTTTAAAGGGCCCAACGGTTACCAAATTTTGACGTTCTCCAACACTGCGACGAGCTACCGCGTTCATTCGGGCTACTAGCTCTTCAACGAAAAAGGGCTTGGCGATGTAGTCATCTGCGCCGAGATTGAGGCCGTGCAGGCGGTCGTCTAGCTCATTGCGGGCGGTGAGGAGGATAACGGGTGTATTTCTGCCCGCTTGGCGTAAGTGCTTGAGGATGAAGAGACCGTCTTTGCCTGGCATCATGATATCGAGCAGGATGACGTCGTATTCGTTTTCTAGTGCTTTGTCATAAGCAATGTCGCCGTGGTCGCAGTAGTCAACAACAAACCCCTGTTCTTTGAGTCCTACCTGCACGAAGCTGGCAATTTTGGGCTCATCTTCTACAAATAAAACGTGCACTGGGTTCTCCTTGCGGGTAATTTTTGCGCGAGTAGGTGAGGGGGTGGTGTACTGCTTTTCATATTAGGTGGCTAGTGTAGTCTCCACTTGGCAGCGTGGCCATGCTTTTGGGCGGCACATGGGTGCTTGGTAAAAAGAACGACATCAATGGACTACACAAGTACTGACCTAAATCCTGAAATAGTCTTTTCTTAAATCTTTTTGAACTGACTTTGCAAGTGGTCTTATCCCTCGCCAGCACTGGGGTGGCGCGTTTGCAGAGAGATGGTATTACAAAAGCGTAATTAAAAAACGGGAAAATTGTTAACTTTCGTTTTCTTTAATCCAATTGTCGAAGGTTAATTGCCCTGATGTGCAGTCCGCAGCCAATGGCTGTTGTAAGTGTTGGACTCATATTTAACGGGCCTTCGCAATTTGTTAACTCAACCTAGAAAGAACTTATGCGTTTTTCAACTTCTTTGAATATGAACAAGCTGGCTGGTGTAGCTGCGGCTCTGATGATTTTGCCTGTGGCGGTTGCTTGTTCTGGTGAGCCTGTTGAGGAGACGGGCGCGGATGTTACTTCTGAATTGCCTGAGAGTGTTGATGGTGAAGCCGCGATTGATGAAGTGCCCGGTGAGATTTCTGGCGATGTCACTGATGAGGCTGTTGGGGGTGAGAGCATCGTTGATGTCGCGAGTGCCAATGGCTCTTTTGATACGTTGGTAGGCGCTATTCAGACTGCTGGCCTAGAAGAGACCTTGAGCGATGAGGGCCCGTTCACCGTATTTGCGCCTACGGATGAGGCCTTTGCCGCTCTGCCTGAAGGCACTGTAGAGAAGCTGGTGAAGCCTGAGAATCAGGAAGCACTCAGCCAAATTTTGGCTTACCACGTGGTCGCTGGTGCGGTTGCAGCTAGTGAGATTGAGCCGGGTGCGGTTGGCACGGTTGAAGGTAGCGATGTTGAGCTGGCTGTTGATCCTTCTGGTGTGATTGTGAATGGTGAAGCGACTGTTGTGCAGCCGGATGTGATGGCTGACAATGGCGTTATTCACGTTGTTGATACTGTGTTGCTGCCACCTACTTTTGACCCTGCGACATTGCTTTGATTTTGTCTGCGGTATTGCTTTGACTTTAAAAGTGGTTAGGATTGTTTCTGTGTGTAGCGGTGCTTTAGTGCAGCTTGTATGACCTGATTTCATCTGACTTCATGACGAAAGCCCTCTAGGATGAGAGATTTCCTAGAGGGCTTTTTTGCATTGCTTCTATGTGTTCGACAGATTGCAAGCTGTCGCTGTGTGTTGAAGGCTACTCACGTGGTGAGCAGGTGCCGGCTGTCGGTTAGCAGATAGGCGTAGTCTGAGGCTTCTATGCCTTCGCGGACTTCTTCGTAGTTTTCGACTATGTTGGTGAGCTTTTGGTGGACTAGCTTGAGAGAGCTGCCAACGGGGGTGATGTCTGGAATGTCTAGAAATTCTGAGAGCTTTTCGGCTGTTTCTGGGTAGCTGTTTGGATCCATTAGATTGTCTTCGTAGACAAGATCTAGCCGAGGAATGTCGTGTAGGATGGCGTCTGCTTCGATGCGCTGGTTGTCGAGATATTTGAGACAGGCGAGGAGTTCGCTGACGTCTATGGTGAGTTTGTTGGAGCGGGAGGGGTCTGTGCCATCGAAGCGGCAGGTGACGCTGTAGGTGCGTAGGGTGGCGATCGCATGTCGTAGTACGTCTCTTCGGCTGAGGTAAATGACGCGGCAGCCCCCCCGGCGTAAATCTTGCAAGAACTGATTGGGGTCTGCTAGGCGCTGTATTTGTCTGAGCTGTTCTACGGTGAGGTTGAACCCGTATACTTCACCTGTGCTTTGGCGAATGTGCTGATATACGCTCAGCCGGGGGAATCGCACCGTTTGGCTTAAGATGTCTTCTTGGAAGGTGATGGTTTTGTGTGCGGTAAACCACTTTGCTAGGGTAATGCAGCCACTTTGGCCGATATCGAAGATGACGAAGCTAGGCTTGTGGGGTCTTGAGCCTGTGAGGCTGCGAAATGTGTCTAGCCAGCTTCCTGCCATGCGGCTACTGACCAGATTGTGTGCTGCTGTAGAGTTGTCACCTGTCACAATTCTTCCGTAGTCTCCCGATGTCATAAGTAAAAAGCGTTACTGGTTGCCCCTATATTTACTGAAGCCGCTAGACGAATGAGAAGATGGGCACAGTTCCCTTCAATCAAAAAAAATATTTTAGGCACCCATGTAAGGGCCTAGTAAAATCTTGTCAGGCCCTTTTAACGTACCCTTCACAAAGCTGAAAAGCCCTTTTGAAAAGCCTCCTATGAATAATTCGGCGACTAATTTGCTTCGCACGCCTCTCTATGATGATTGCCTTCAGCAAAAGGCCCGCATGACGCCGTTTTCTGGCTGGGAAATGCCCGTACAGTTTGAGGGGATTTGGCAGGAGCACGCGGCGGTGAGAACGGCGGCAGGGGCGTTCGATATTTCGCATATGGGTAAGTTTGTGCTGACGGGCCCAGATGTCATTGCTCAGCTACAGCTGTTGGTGCCTTCTGATTTGTCGCGGTTGGTGAATGGCAAGGCGCAGTACACGGTTTTGCTGAATGAGCAGGGTGGGATTATTGACGACCTGATTGTTTATCATCAGGGCGTTGATGAGTCAGGCACTGAGACGATTGCTCTGATTGTGAATGCTGGGACGACGGATAAGGATAAGGGATGGTTGCGATCGCACCTATCAGATGCTACTGAGCTAAAAGATCTCTCGCGATCGCAGGCGCTAATTGCGGTGCAAGGCCCAAAGGCGGTCGCGCAGCTCCAACAGCTATGTCCCGATGAAGATTTAAGCTTGATTCCTCGCTATAATCACCGCACAGGTAAGATTTCGGGCCATAAAGCTTTCCTAGCACGCACGGGATATACCGGCGAAGATGGCTTTGAAGTGATGGTCGCAGCGGAAGCTGCCTCTGATGTGTGGCAGCAGCTGATGAATTTGGGCATAACGCCCTGTGGCTTGGGTGCTAGAGATACCCTGCGGCTAGAAGCTGCGATGGCTTTGTATGGCCAAGATGTGAATGATTCGGTGACGCCGATCGAAGCTGGGCTGAGCTGGCTAGTGCATTTGGACAAATCAGAAGACTTTATAGGGCGTGCGGTTTTAGAGCAGCAAAAGGCAGAAGGGCCGGCTCGGAGATTGGTTGGACTGACGCTTGAAGGGCGCAATATTGCTCGCCATGACTACCCTATATTGGAAGATGGTGAATCGGTTGGGGTGGTGACGAGTGGAACGCTATCGCCGACGCTGGGGTATCCGGTGGCGCTAGGATACGTACCGCCTGTGCTGGCAAAAGTAGGGCAGACCGTAGAAGTGGCAATCCGTAATAAGGTGTTTCCGGCAACGGTTGTGAAGCGCCCTTTCTATAAAGCCGCCAAGTAGCTCTGACAAATTTTAGGCCAAACTTTGGGCCAAGTAGCTTTACTATAAATCTTGAAATCTCTCCTAAAAAGGTATCGAAAGACCTATGGCATTTGAATATCCTGACGACTTGAAGTACTTGGATAGCCACGAGTACGCTCGCGTGGATGCTGATGACAGTGTGACGGTGGGTATTACGTCTATTGCGATAGACCAGATGTGGGACGTTGTATTTATGGAGTAGCCTGAAGTGGGTGACTCGGTAGAAAAGGGCGAAAATTTTGGCACGATTGAATCGGTGAAGGCCGTGGAAGATCTCAAAGCGCCTGTGTCGGGTGAGGTGTTAGAAATTAATGAAGCGCTGGTAGAGACGCCTGAAGATATTAGCCCTGACGATGCTTATAGCGGTGGCTGGCTCATTAAAGTGAAGGCAGCGGATTTGGCTGACTTGGCTGAGGCGATGTCGGCGACGGACTACAAGCAGCAGGTAGAGGGCGAGTAGGGTCGCTTGG
>JBHJIY010000042.1:0-25924 GCA_050042985.1 Phormidesmis sp.
CCAATGCGGCAACAGCGCTAATCCCATACCAGCGATCGCACACTGCTGCAAAGCGATCGCATTCGAAATCACCACCTTCCCCTTCACCATCACCTCACTTATTTCCCCATCGCCATCCCGAAAAATCCACCGCGAGCGAAATCCCGGCAGTGGAAACAACAAACAGCTGTGATGCTCAATCTCACTGGGTAAATTTGGCTGTCCTTGTCGTGATAAATAATCAGGACTCGCACACACCCGATAACGAACCGGCATCAGCTGCTGCGCAATCAATGTCGAATCTGGTAACAGTCCCAACCGTACCGCTACATCTATCCGCTCTGCGAACAAATCCACCACCGCATCCGTTAGCACCAAATCCACCATCAGCTCGGGGTACTGTCGTTCAAAAGCAGGCAGCATCGGCACAATACACCGCAGACCAAATGCGACAGAAGCCGTTACTCGCAAAGTTCCCTTTGGCTGTCCAGAGACATCTTTTACAACAGAATTCGCTTGTCGAATCTCTTCTACTAGCGGCTCTATCCGCTGAAAATAGGTCACACCGGCTTCTGTAGGCGAAAGCTTGCGAGTTGTGCGCTGAAATAGTCGCAGGCCTAGCTCTGTTTCTAGTGAAGCGATCGCCCGCGAAACAGAAGACGGATCTACTTTGCGATCGCGTGCTACTGCTGCAAAGCTCCCTTGCTTCACCACCGCTACAAATAGTTCCAGCACCGAAATATCCACAGGCCAAATCACCCTCCGTTCAAAAGCCTTACACCAAACATGCTCAACTTTGACAACTGGGTGTTTACCACTCTCAACCATGGCACGACCACCATTGGCTTTGGCAATCAAATTCTAGCGGTCACAGCAGGTATCACTGGCAGCCAGCTCACCGGAGCGGACTTTGTATAAACAGGCCTGCCTAAGATGACTTCGTCACCCCATTGCAACAGTCACTTTATGCAACAGTCACTTCATCAGAAAGATAAACATCTTGAATAAGATGAAACAGTTTGACCCCTTCCTTAAACTCTTTTTGAAACGTCTTTCTACCCGAAATCAACCCGCAACCACCGGCTCTTTTGTTGATAACAGCCGTCCGGATAGCCTGCGCGAAATCATTCTCTCCTGAAGAACCGCCAGAATTAATCAAACCTGCTCTGCCAGCATAACAGTTAAGCACCTGATAGCGAGTAAGGTCGATGGGGTGGTCGCTTGATAGCTCCGTGTATACATTTTCGCTGGTTCTGCCGTAGGCTTTCCCCACCGCACCGGTGACGGCTTTGTAGCCACCGTTGTTTTCAGGAAGCTTCTGCTTAATGATGTCAGCTTCGATGGTTACCCCAATGTGGTTTGCTTGCCCAGTCAGGTCCGCAGCAAGGTGATAGTCTTTATCCTGCTTAAAAACATCGTTGCGCAAGTAGCACCACAAAATAGTCGCCATCCCTAATTCATGAGCACGGGCAAAGGCCCTGCTGACTTCTTGAATTTGCCGCGTCGATTCTGTAGAACCAAAGTAAATAGTCGCACCAACAGCAACCGCGCCTAAGTTCCAGGCTTGGTCGACAGAAGCGTATAGGGTTTGATCGTATTCTTTGGGATAGCTCAGCAGCTCGTTGTGATTGAGCTTCAGGATAAAAGGAATTTTGTGAGCGTATTTGCGAGCGGTCATCCCAAGAACGCCAAGGGTAGTGGCCACCGCATTGCAGCCACCTGCGATCGCTAACTTAATAATGTTCTCCGGGTCGAAGTAAATAGGATTAGGGGCAAAAGAAGCCGCCGCAGAGTGTTCTATACCCTGGTCAACCGGCAGAATAGAGAGATAGCCTGTGTTAGCGAGGCGGCCTGTACTGTATAGCTGCTGTAGGCTGCGGAGAACTTGTGGAGTGCGATCGCTCACGCCAAAACTTCGCTCTACCCAATCCGGCCCAGGCAAATGCAGCTGACTTTTATCGATCTTCGCGCGATAGCTAAGCAAATCATCGGCATCATCGCCAAGATAATCAGCAATAGACTGGCTAGATTCTGACCGAGTGGATGTAGCAACCATAGTGGCTCCTCCGCAAATGGCTGAACGACTGCGGCATTAGGTTAGCGCGGTTTTTAATGCTGCACATTAATCTATAGTTAGAATGTAGCAATTAGTCAGAGGTGTGCCACATTGAAAAAGACAGCGGTGGCCAGCACGGTTCAGATAACTTATAGCGCAAATGGCGCAAACACAAAGAGTAGTGCGAACACAAAGAGAACAGCACCTACGCGTGAGGCTGTTCTCAATTGTCTAGCTAAAAACTTGGAAGCTATCAAAGCATTTGATATTCATTCGTTATCTCTATTTGGTTCAGTAGCTCGTAATGAGGCGACACCCCAAAGTGATCTCGATTTTCTTGTAGAGTTTAAAAATCCAGCTACCTTCGATGGATATATGGACCTGAAGTTTTTCTTAGAAGATTTATTCGAGAGATCTGTAGATCTGGTTATAAAAGACGATTTAAAGGCGAGAATTCGGCAAAGCGTCATAGAGGAATCTATTCGTGTCGCGTGATCTTCTTTTATATCTGGAAGACATTCTTGAGCGTATCGATAAAATTGAGCGCTACGTAGGTAATATGACTCAAGAAGAGTTAATTCAAGATGACAAAACCTATGAAGCTGTTGTTTACAATCTCCAAATTATCGGGGAGGCTTCTAAGCATATTCCAGAGGAATATAGGCAGGCATACTCTCAAATTGAATGGAGAAAGATTGTCGCACTGAGAAATATTATTGTTCATACCTATTTTTCTATTAGTGACAATATTATTTGGAGCATTATTCAAACGAAGTTAGGCGATCTAGAGAAATACGTTTCTCTAAATGAAAGGAGAAATTGAAGAAAAACGACGAAAGTCTACGTAACTAAGCAGTATGACCTCTTTCAGCAGAAACTCTTTTCAAGAAGTATTTGTTGCTTTGTCGAGCAATCAAGTAACGAAGCAAATCTCCTTCTACCAAAACTATTTTTGTATCGAACCAAAAGTGAATGCATCGACCTACGGCGAGTTTCATCTACCAGGTTTGAAACTCGCTATTTTTGAGCCTAGCTCGGCGCACGCTGCGGAATTCTCACAGGTCTCTAGTGGACCGATGAGTCTCTGTGTAGAAGTAAACGATTTGGAAGCTGCGATCGCACACCTCACATCTCTCGGCTACCCCCCACCTGGCGACATCATCCACGCTTCCCACGGCAAAGAAATCTACGCCTACGACCCCGACGGCAATCGATTAATACTGCATCAGTCTTGAGCTGCTTTCATCTGTTTTATGGCTTGGCGAAACCCAAGCACCACCAAAATGTTTGACAGCGATAGAAAAGACTCCGCGCTACCGTGCAGCCAGTCTACATTTGCTAGCTCTGCGCCGTAGGCCTGCTTAGCATACAGCCCCGCCGGAATCGTCACCGCCACAAACACCAGCAACACATAAAATCCAATCAGAGCCAACCGTGGCGTTTGCTGACTTTTGGTCAAAAACCAAAGAAAGCCCAAATACGGAAACAAAGAAAGTGCAAACAGCGATTCTTTCGTCATCTCGTTACCTTTCACCTTCAGCAACAACAGACTCAGCCTTCACGCTCTGCCCAGACTGTTTCCAAATCCACCAGGCAGAGACACACACTGTACAGTTACCCACCACCGTCATCGCCGCTTGCACCGTTACCAGCCAGTAGAGACTCATTTCGTTATCAAAAAAATGCCACGTGCAGGCGCACATCGCACTCACGAGTGCAGGTAGCATCGCAAAAGACATCGTTCGCCAAGCCCTATACCCACTCACCTCGGCGTACTGCCAAATAAACCAAATAGCCGCAATCCATTCGATCACGCTAGAAACATGAACTATCCAGGTAGGAATCGAGAGAGCGTGCATAGAGTCGTCTTTGTATAAAGGGCATCGCGTATTCTATAACCTGTATTCTAAAGACCTAACAGCAGCCGCTAACAAAACGGCAAGAAAACTATGCGAGCGGTGTTATGTGGCTACTACGGAATGGGCAACGGCGGCGACGAGGCGCTACTGGCCTCGCTGCTGCAAATGCTGCCTGCACATGTAACGCCTGTGGTGCTTTCGGGAGACCCTGCGCAAACCTGCGAGCTACACAATGTCACAGAAGCTGTTCCCCGTAAGTCGCTCTACGCGGTGCTAAAAGCCTTTCGCCAGGCAGATGCCTTTATTTGGGGTGGCGGGAGCCTAATGCAAGACGCTAGCAGCGCACTCAATCCGGCGTATTACGCGGGACTCATGCTGCTCGCTCAGCTAATGGGCCTTAAGACAATTGCGTGGAGTCAGGGAATTGGCCCCTTGAACAAAAAAACCAGCCGCTGGCTGACCCGGTGGGCCTTGGCTAAGTGCAAAAAGGTGAGTGTGCGCGATCGCAATTCTGCAACCATTCTCACCCAGTGGAACCGCCCCTGCCTGCTCGCTCCCGACCCTGTGTGGGCTCTATCTTCTGTCCCGGTAAAAGGGCTGTGGGAACTGCCAGCGCCTCGGGTAGCTGTTGCCCTACGCCCACATAAACACCTCACAGAAGAACGCCTCAAAACCATTGCACTCGCGCTCAACAGCTTTCAACAGTCAACAGATGTTTGCTTACTGCTAGTGCCCTTTCAGCCAGTGAAAGATTTAGCGATCGCAGAATTCATCGCCAGCCATCTCACCGGTCCCCATCAGATCTACCCTCTCAGCCAACCTCAAGCGCTCAAAGGTTTATTTCGAGGCGTAGAAATGACCATTGGCATGCGGTTCCACGCGCTGGTAATGTCTGCGGCGGAAGGGTGTCGCAGCTTTGCCATCAGCTACGACCCGAAAGTAGATGCCCTCGCCCAGTCGCTAGAGCTGCCCGGCTGGGACTTATCGCCCACACCCAAAGCATTGCCAGCGCTGCCAACAGATCCCAACAGTCTCTGCAAAGCTTGGCTAGAGTGCTACGTCAACGGCGAAGGCCTCACCCCCGACCAAGTAAATGCTCGAGTAGATCAAGCCCTGATGCACCAGGACTTACTCACAGAAGTGCTAACCCGGAGAAAATCTGTACGACAAAGCGATCGCACCTAAACAACACGTCAATAAGTGTAGGGGCCGTAGAGGCACAGTTCTACGTGTTCAACCTACTTTCACGTCAGCAATGTTACACAGTGTGACGATTCTCCGGGGCTTCAGCGCCCTATACAGAAGGGTTTTGTGGTTGTTTATACGTAAATTTCAGAAGTTTTCGTATATATCAACCTTAATTTGTTTTTCTGTGCTAATACATTAGAAAACTTATTCGTCACCCGCAGCGTCATCCCCAGCTATGAGCGAAAATCAGTCATCTAAACCGGCCTCCGATTCTGACAATAGAACCGCGCAAGATAGTAGGATAGACGACGTCGATACGCCCCTCGCAAATAGCGCAGAACAAATGACGATTGAGTCACTTCAGCCTGATGTCACCGCTTCCAAGTCAGAGACGATCTCTTCTCAAGCGACAGTTACTCAAAACGGCAACACTCAAAATACAGACGATCAGGCAACAAATTGGGAAACCGCCCCTCTTCCAGGCACTGTTGGCCTAGCCGCCACATCCCCTCTCAACACTGCCCGTGAAGATGAGCTGCTCACACTCATTCACGACCTCAACGAGTGTAATGATGTACTACTCACGCGGGTTTCTCAGCTAGAGAACACGCTTGGAGAATCGCAGCGAAAGTTACAGCAGGCCAACGAGCAATCTCAGATAGAGAAAAGAAAAATGGCTGAGCAAGCTCTAGCCGAACAGACTTTAGCCCAACAGGCTTCTCAAAATGCACAGCAGCAGGTTGCCAAGGTTGTCGACCAGCTAGAAACCGCTGAGCAATCGCTGCAGCGCCAGCAGCTAATCAACGAAACACTGCAATCTGAGCTAGACAACGCTCAAGAAAGAGTGAGTCAGCTAGAGCATGAAAGCGCCTTAAACGCTCAACAACATGCAGAAGAAGCTCAAGCACGCGTACAGGCAGAAACCACCATCCGAGATTTGCGATCGCGCCTCCAACGTCAGCAGCGCTACACCCTTCAGTTCAAAGCAGCGCTCGAAAAATCTCTCACAGTGACAGCTCGCTCAGCGGGTACTTCTGTTCAAGGCGCTGCGAGCCATCACACCCTGTCGACCACAACTCATCCCACTTCTTTTTCTACACCTGCGCTCTCTACACCTGCGCGCTCTACACCTGCGCTTAGTGAACCCGCTAACAACGGCGTTACTATGCCCAAAGCCCAACGAATCATGCCTTGGGCCGGTGCAATCTCCACTCCCTTCGAAGGCATTGACCCACATTTAGAAAGTCTTATTCGAGGTGCTAGCATCCCTAAGCCCGCACCACAGCCATCTTCTATCTCGTCAGACACTCACTTCGAGCCATCCACAATCGAGCCATCCACAATCGAGCCACCTACGAGCGACCAGCCCATATCAACCTCGGCAGCACCCTCAGCAGAGTCTGCCACCGAAGATTCTGACGCTGAAGCCAACCTCTGGAAAGACATGGAACGTGTGATCGAAAACTCCACAGGAGATTTTGAGCCGACAACCACAACGATCGAACCAACAGTCGATACAGCTGAGACATCTGGTGCAGCAGAGCCAAAGCTAAACTGGCAGCGTAAGGTCGTAACGCCACCGGATAACGTACAGGATGAGCCATCGAAAGCATTGGAAAAGTCTTCCATGCTGAATGCTACGCCGGAGATTACGCCAAGCCTAGAAAAAGACATAGAAAAAGACCTAGAGAAGAAAGAACCTCTCATTCAAGCACTGGGTCAAAAAGCACCTAACGATAGGGCCGTGGTCATCGATCCTTACACGGTTCCTGTCGGCCAGGCACCTGCCGCCGAAGTTGCGTTCACCGAGCCTTCACCTTGGGGAACCCCTCTGATGGAAAAGGCGATCGCGAAAGTTACCGAGAGTGCAGCCGATCTGTCCGATATTGTTGACGCGACAAGTGCGCATCTGCCTGCGCTCGAGGGTGAGACCTCAGTCGTTGCACCCACCGTTAATCCACTGCGCACACAGAAAAAGATTGGATCTATGTCTGCGGTTCAGCTCCCTACTTTTGAGAAGGCCAAGGCCGGTAGTTTTAAGCGATAGTTCTCCTCAAACACTTTCCATTATCGCTAAAAGCAAAATCCCCAGAATCAGTGATTGATTCTGGGGATTTTTTGGTCGATCCAATTGTTAAAACCGTAGGAACGCTAGCACTGCTACGCCCCCGGAGAACCCTAGTGGGGTGAGTCGCTGTCACCCATAGCCATTTGCACAACGGTAGGATGACCGCTGTCGTTGTGGTACTTATTGGCCCATTGGCTAATCAGCTGGTCGAGCTCATCGAAGGCGGCTTCGCGATTTTCGATAGGAATGTTCAATTCCTCAAGAATACGACGCGTACCGGGCTGGGTATCTGCCCATTCACGCATGAGTCGAAAGTACCGAGCGGTATCTTCCATCATGGTGTACGTTCGTTCTTCTTCACCAACCGGAGAATAAGACGCACGAGTCAGCGCATAGAAAGGCATCCCACCAATAGGTGAATCAATCCGAGCCACCGTACCCGCATAGATCAGACGCCGCCTGATGTGTTCGGCCAAGGCATCACTCAGCGCCATCCGACGACCACCTGGCATAGTCTCCTGAGAGCGAGAATGCAAAAACTCAATCAGCTCCATAAACTGGAAGCCGTTGAGCAGTTGCGCATCGGGCAGAGCTTCTGGCAAATCAGCGGATTTGAGGCGCTCTTCTACCTGGCGCTTTTCAGAGGTGCTCAGGCTTGTGCCGGGCACCCGGTAGCTACCGGATTCCCAAGGGTAACGCTGGAGCCAAACGTAGGGCAGCTGAATTAAGTAGCCAGGCTCCTGGGAGCCAAGCATCTTTAAGATTCGGCCTTCAGTAAGCGCAGCCTGCATCTCTTCAACAATCACCTTCACCCGCTTGGGCTCAATGTGATGAAGGTGGCCGGTCATCCGCAGATTTTTGCCTTGCTCTACATACGTCGTGTAAATAGCGCATTTGGCAGCAGTCGCGGCGGCATCCAAAAAGGCACCATGGCGATGTCCACCTGTACACATAGCACTAAAAGCTAGGTACATCATGATCTCGTCAATAGCGCTGGGCTCTAGCTTTTTAACTAAGTCGGTGTTGCTGGTCATCAAAAACTCAATCAAGCGAAAATGCTTAATATATAGAATGCACAAAAAACGGGCGGAAGGTAACACCCTTCCTATTCTCAATATTTATTTACGGGTATAAATTGATACATGAGCAAGTGTCCGACTTCAAACAGCCTTTACTTAGCACATATTTTACACCCCTAGGTATACGTTCGTTAGTAAACCCATTCCACATTATTAAGCGGTCGATCGACGTCTGCGTATTGACATCTGTATAGGGCAGAAAGATTTACGTTTCACGTAAAGAGGTTATTTAAGGATTGGGATTCGAGGAATAAATTTTCGAGTAAGGTTTCAACTAGGCATTAGCTGAAGCTGGCCCATATAAAAGCTGATCTATATAGAGGACGGCCGAATCCGACCGCTTCCCCGATGAGCAACAACGCCTTTTCCGGCAGAAAAGCTGCTGTAGCTATTTTTCTTGGGGATAGGATAGTCGTCCACTCGCCCACTGCCGCGATAGGAAATATCGACTGTTTCATGGCCGGGCTCTCCAAAAATTGACTGTGGCAAGTTGGAAGTTGCTGAGCTATTGGGTTGTAGCAGCGCTCCGATAGCGCAAGAAACGGCTAAGAAGCCGCCGAGCAGGTAATGAGAAGAAGTCAGCATGATTGCTAAGTGATTTCCAAGTCGTTGTTTAGTGTTACGTTGACTCCTCGTAAAGTCAGGAAGATATATGTGAAGAATTGACTTAACTAAAAGGGTTCTAGATCACTGCAAAGTAGCCATTCACCAGCAGCGTTCCAAGTACCTAGAACGTTTACTGGTTGATTGTTTGCGAGGTTTGAAAAAGCTTCCGTAATTTCCGATCTAACAGTGACCAAACTGATGCTTTTAGGCAGCTTTTTTACGTCTTTTTGATGAAGTTTATAAGCGCCAGCTTCATCTCTTCTAAATATGCCCTTTATAGAAATTGGCTGATTTTTTTGGCATGGCTTGCGTATGTCTGCGGATTTCTTCGTTTTTCTGTTGAAAGAGCTGTCAGAAAGATCGCTGACAGGAAAAACATGATGGCCACTTGGCGGATATTGCTGAGGATGATTGAGATAAAACTGCTGAATGGCTGCCCAATCAGGATGATCTGGTGGCAGGTTAAATAGTGGAATAACAGCAGCAGGTGCAGTGGGATCTGTAATTAGGGCTTGCTGTAGCGAAGGCGCAGTCCCTGCGGAAGAGGATTGCACACCGGCTTCTCTCTCGCCTCCTCTCCTTACTGCTCTCCCAACTTCTCTTAAGGCTCTCGGCTCACATCCTCGCTCTATGCACAGGGCGGCTGCCATACCTGCGGCCTGTCCAATGCCAAGCACCACTGGCTGTAGGCGAGTAGCCCCATTGGCAATATGCGAGACCGAAATGTTTTTCTCACACACCAGAAGTCCATCTACAGCTTTTGGAATCAGCGCACCGTAAGGAATGGTGAAGGGTGTGCCCGTCCAGCGTCCGCCCCAGCGGATGGATTTGGAGGCTAGCGGCATTTCAAAGCCGGGGTAGTGGTGATCGTTGGCGTAATTGCCGAGGGCGATCGCATCCACTTCTCCCTGCTCATTCAAGGGCAACACCGCCGCCCCACCCCCCAAGTGCCCTTCACTTTCTGACCAAGCATCTACGGGCAAAATGTCTCGCTCACTGACAGTGACAACGCCGATGAGTCGACGGCTCTCCCGGTAGTAGGGCATCAGGGCAAAGCCACCCCCCGGCGACTGATCCGTCTTAGGAAAAATATCAGCAGCCAACCCGTACCGATGGCGAAGCCCTTCCGAAGGAAGATCGCCTAGCTGCGTTTGAATATAGCGAGCAAAGTCCCAAGAATGCTGCTGCGCTTCTTTGCCATACTGCGCTCTTGCTTCGTCAGACTCAATTAATCTATGCAGCCCCACCCCATAGTCATTACCTTTGTGTGGCCAGTTGATCATCAATAGATCATCCGGCAATCGTCCATAGTTCAGGCACATTTCTCCAGCAGACGTTTTATCCTCGCCGTAGTTAGCCCACGCCCCTTCAAATAGGCTACTGGCCTCGCTACGGGTCCCACTGACAGTAAAGTCCGCAGAAGGTGGGTCAATTTTTGGAGCGTTGCCCTCACCAAAATCCTGCATAATCACAACCCAGGTGGGCGACTGTACCGGATAGCGCTGCGTGATTTCATAGAGTGGATCAGCCGGATCGCGCAGGGATACGGGCGCGCTAGGTTCATCCCACTGATCACGCGTTTCCCACCCCCAGCGATGAGGAATATCGCCTAGGGCCAGAACATCGCCTAACTCTGTACCATCGAGGGTAATAGTAGCGTTTACAGTAACGCTATCGAAGCGGACGCCTGCAATTCGAGCCTCTGTACGCAAAACTTCTTGCGATCGCTCTCCCGAAATCCATCGCAAGTTGGGTAATTCAGCAACCCAATCAGCAAAGACTGCCGCACCCACCGCAGGATTGTAAGTAAAGAAACTGACCCAGCCATTGTTCAGTCCTTCCGGATGCCGTCTATCTAGCTCTTTTAAAAACTCGCCCCATATGCCAGTTTGAAAAGCCGCCAGCTCATTGCCATCTGGCGCAGAAACACCTGCGGAGGTCAGCATGCCACCTAGCCAAGCCAGTTCTGAAACCAGGACCACGCTTATGCCATTTCTCTTACCGCGTCTGGCTGCTTGAATGGCCGCTGCCACAGCGCCTGCACCGCCACCAACGACCAAAATATCTGCGGTAATTGAGTCCATAAGCCGTTATCGAGTAAGTCATCGGCTGTAAGCTGTGATGCTTACATGTAGGGAGTGACATCTTCGCCAACATCGTCGGCGAGGTAGGTCAGTGCCCGGAATCGTAAGCCTACCAGCTGATCGTACAGGGGATTAATTTTGCACATGGGCGGAATATGAACCACCTTGCTGCCAAAAATTTTGACATCTCGCTCGAAGGGGCATTGGGAAGGCACTAGCTTACAGACAAATCTGGCCAAGCGAGGATCGGCTACGCTTAGCTGGTCGAGCCATTCACGAACGGGCTTAAGCGGTTCGACATGGCTGAGTTTGTCGCCTATTTTGTTGAGCGGACTTTCTGCTGATTCCTCTGCTAAGGACTCTTTTGAGACGGCTCCCACACCGGCATCGCTCAGCTTTTGTAGTGTGGACTGTAGGGAAGTAAGGACGGCAGGATCAAGATCGAGAACGTTAGCAAAGGCGATGATTTGTGCGATTTCGGCCTCGGAGTACACACCATTAGAGCGCGCCACCATCACAGCCATGCGTAAAAAGTTCTGGGCGGCAGCACTATCTAGGTGTAGTTCGTCTGCGAGGGCCTGGGGCTCAATAGGCTCTAGCGGCTCAAAGGAGGTATTGGGCGCAAACTCCGACGCCACCATGGAGTTGATAATGACTTTTTCATCATCATCAAAGTGACCATCGGCCCAGGCCACGGTGAGCAAGCCGCGTAGCCAAACTTGAATTTGGGTCTGAGTGTAAGGAGAATTTTGAGTAGCTGATGCCATAGTTTCTTACAGTCGATAGTGCAATCGATAGTGCAGTCGATAGTGCTTAGCGATGCAGAGCGCTTTCTAAGCGAGTGTTCGCTATAAAGTAGCAGGTTTGACTAGCGCGTTCATCCTTCTTTTTAGATATCAGCTTATGGGCACAAAATGCTGCACGCTGCGTACTATTTCTCTCTTATCGCCTTCTCTGTTCTCGAGCCCTTTTGAGGTTCCGCTACGCCCTCTCCTTTTCTCTACAATTTCTTGTTTAGCGTCTCCCGCCACTCGGAGCCCGTTTTGCCAGTCACCACCCACAAAATAGACCTCGCACCGTCTCGAACTTCTCTCACCATCGTTTCTGGGCGCTCAGGTGATTGGTCGGTGGGAACAGCGACGGGTTTGAAGTTAATGCCACGGCTACCCAGCACAATCTGCGCGACGACACTGGCCCGGCGCATGTGATAGTCGGAGGTGATGAGGTACACATCGTCAATGTTTCTGGCTTCTAGCTCGTCGACCAAAGTGGTGAAATTAGTAACCGTATCGACGGCCTGATAGTCCAAATGCCACTGTTCTGTAGGAATCTGAGCTTCGTCAAAGACCCACTGAGCATATTCAGGGTTGCTGCCAGAAGACACCCAAATTTCTACAGCAGGGTGCGTTTTGGCAAACTGGGCGGCGAAGCGTTCACGCTCTGGAGCACCGCCCAGTACTAGGGCGACAGAAGGCGACAAAAACTGCTGCTGGTAGCGAATGTAGGCCAAGCTCGCGATCAGCGTAGTGAGTGAAAGTAAGGCTGTCCATAGTGTGATGGAGAGCAAACTTCTCATAATGAGGGTGCTTTTGCTAGACGCAGCTTTGGTATGAGGAGAAGCTGGCTTTTGCCTGCGAGGCAGAGCTTTCGTGTTGGCAGTGCTTTTATGGCCAAAAATCGCTTTTTTAGTTTGCATGGGTTAGGCGCACAGAAGCTGGCGCGAGCGATAAAAGAAAGCGATGAGAAAGATGTGGTTGAGTCCGACATCATCCTGATGTAAGCACCTACGTGATCTTAAATCAGATCAACTGTCTATCAGGTCAATTAAATGTATCAACCAAGTTTGAATAGGCATTTTTACCTTATCTAAACTGAGCCTTTAAAGAAACCGTATAGGTAAAACTGTGTAGACTCTGCTGTAACCATTGGCAAATAAGGCAATAGCAGCGAATAACCCTGCCAAGGTTACCCGCTGCTATGTGCAACGTATCAAGTTTTCTACGTTCGACTAATGTCCAACCCTAGCCAACTTCTACGACGTGCTGGCGATCGCTCTCAGGCATATCGGTGCCTGTGAGCTGCACCTCGGCCAGCATGTCCCTCAGTGGCTCGCCCTCAATCACCTCTTCTTCCAAAAGCCGCTGCGAGATTTTCTCTAGCAGCTCACGGTTGTTTTTGAGGATGCTAAGCGATCGCTGATGAGCAGATTCAACGATACTCTTCACTTCCTCATCAATCGCCTTTGCGGTTTCGTCGCTGACGAGGCGGCGAGCATTGGGCGCACCCCCATTATCGAGGAAGTTGTTTTGCTTGCTGCGATCGTAGGCCAGTGGGCCCAGGACCTGGCTCATGCCATAGCTAGTCACCATCTGCTCTGCGACATCTGTGGCCTTTTGTAAATCGTTTGCCGCGCCCGTGGTGATAGAACCAAAGACGACTTCTTCGGCTGATCTGCCACCCAGCATAGTCGCGATTTGGCCTTTTAGCTCAGCTTCATCACGCAAGAAGCGATCTTCGGTGGGAAGCTGCAAGGTATAGCCAAGAGCAGCCATGCCTCGGGGCACAATGGAGATTTTTTCAACTTGGTCGGAGCCGGGCATCGCAGCGCCAACTAAGGCGTGGCCGACTTCGTGATAGGCAACGATTTCCTTTTCCTTGTCGTTGAGTACGCGGCTGCGCTTTTCTAGGCCAGCGACGACGCGCTCAATGGCCTCGGCAAAGTCGGCTTGGATGACGGCTTCGCGGTGGTTTCGGGCAGCGAGCAGAGCTGCTTCGTTGACGAGATTAGCGAGGTCTGCACCTGCGAATCCAGGGGTGCGGGTTGCGATCGCATCCAAATCCACCTCATCCGACAGCTTCACTTCCTGCGCATGAATCTGCAAAATTGCCTGACGACCCTTCAAGTCTGGGCGATCGACCAGCACCTGCCGATCAAATCGACCTGGACGTAGCAGCGCCGGGTCCAGCGTTTCTGGCCGATTCGTCGCTGCCAGTACAATAATTGTCGACTCAGCGCCACCAAAACCGTCCATCTCTGCAAGCAGATGATTCAGCGATTGCTCACGCTCATCGATGCCACCATAGAATCCACCAGAGGCACGTGACTTACCAATAGCATCAAGCTCATCGATAAAGATAATGCAGGGAGCCTGCTTTTTCGCCTGCTCAAACAAATCGCGCACGCGAGAAGAACCCACACCCACAAACATTTCAATAAACTCAGAGCCAGAAATACTGAAAAACGGCACACCGGCTTCGCCAGCAACAGCCTTAGCCAGTAGGGTTTTACCCGTTCCCGGTGGACCCACCAACAACACACCCTTGGGAATGCGCGCCCCCAGATCTGTAAAGCGCTTAGAATCTTTCAGGAAGTCAACAATCTCGACCAGCTCAGTCTTGGCTTCGTCTACGCCAGCAACATCTTCAAAGGTCGTTTTTGTATCTTCGTTTTCGACATAGACCTTAGCTTTGCTTTTGCCAATAGAAAACAAGCCGCCGCCCTGGCCACCCTGGCCACGCATCAGAAAAATCCGCCAAACACCTACAAAAATCAGCGGCGGAATCACCCAGCTGAGCAAATTACCAAACCACTGATTGCCCTGAGGCTGCGCTGAAAATTCAACGCCGTTTTCCTGTAGCACCGTCGGCAGGTTTAGATCAAATACAGGATTGGTAGAATACACCGCACCGCCTTCTTCCAGCTGATAGCGAATCGCTTTTTCGCCAACGGCTGCGCTGCTAACTTCGTGTGCTTCTACCTGGCTAATAAAGGTACTGTAGGGCACCTTATTTTCTGTTTGGCCAAAGGACTGCGGCAAAAAGGTGCTGATCAGCAGCACCGCGCTGAGGATCAAAAACGCCCAATTCGCCTTCTTCTGATTCGGCTTTTTATCTTTAATTGGCATACGCTGCTCTCTCGTCTCTTGCGCTTTGGATACTGTAATTTTGGTTACTCGTATCGTAACAAAGTCAATAAGTGAGTGCGATCCCCTCGGCGGGGTGATTTCCGTAATAGAACACGAAGGCAATAGCCAACTAGGCCACACTTTAGCATTCAAGACTTCAGCATTCGATTACGTTGATTGCCAATCCACCCCGAGAAGTCTCCTTATACTTTTCGTGCATATCCGCGCCTGTATCTCGCATCGTTTTGATCACTTTATCCAAATGAACGCAGTGCTGACCGTCACCGTTGAGGGCCATTCGCGCAGCATTAATCGCTTTGATAGCACCCATAGCATTGCGCTCAATGCAGGGAACCTGCACGAGCCCGCCCACCGGATCACAGGTGAGGCCGAGGTTGTGTTCCATGCCAATTTCAGCGGCGTTTTCAACCTGTTCTGGGGTGCCGCCTAGGACTTCACACAGTGCGCCTGCCGCCATCGAGCAGGCGACGCCGACTTCGCCCTGGCAGCCAACATCTGCACCTGAGATAGATGCATTTTGCTTGTAGAGAATAGCGATCGCACCTGCCACCAGCAAAAAGTTCACAATCCCCTGTTCATTTGCGCCCGGACAAAACCGCCAATAATAGTGCAACACCGCCGGAATAATCCCCGCCGCCCCATTGGTCGGTGCAGTGACAATTCGCCCGCCCGCCGCGTTTTCTTCATTCACGGCCAGCGCGTACAGATTCACCCAGTCCAGCGTATCTAACGGGTCAACTGACGCCGATTCCATTCGACTGTTCAAGCATCGCGCTAGTTTTGCAGCGCGCCGTTTTACTTGAAGCCCACCTGGCAAAATTCCTTCTGTCTGGCAGCCTCTTTCCGCGCAAGCTTGCATGACGGTCCACAGGTGCAGCAGGCCCGCTTTAATTTCAGATTTGGTTTTCCATGTTTTCTCGTTTTCCATCATCAGCTGACTAATGGAGAAGCGATTATGCTGACAGATTGCTAGCAACACCTTGCAATCTGCAAAGGGATAGGGGATGGGGGAAGTATGTAGCTGTAGCTGATCGATACTTGCCGCGAGCTGATCGACGACAAAGCCACCGCCAACAGAATAATACGTTCGCGTTCTAAGCAGCGTTTTGTTCTGATCGAAGGCCGTGAAGACCATGCCATTTGGGTGAAATGGGAGTGGCTTCCAGTGAAAGAGTAGATCGCTGCGAGGATTGAAGGTGATGGCCTGTTGCCGCAGTAGCCAGAGCGATCGCGTCACTTCAATCCGCTGCAAGTGTCCTTCTATTAAATGGGTGTCTACAGACTCAGGAGACTCTCCTTCCAATCCCATTAAGACAGCGCGATCGCTCCCATGTCCTCGTCCGGTAGCCCCCAGCGAACCATGCAAATCAATCTGAATGCGATGAACCTGGGACAAAAGCCCATCCGCACGTAGTCCCTGAACAAACCGCAGGGCAGCTTTCATCGGCCCAACGGTGTGCGAGCTAGATGGGCCAATACCCACTTTAAAAATGTCGAAAACGCTAGTAGACATAGCACTACGCGGCTCGGATTTTGACGGCTCAGCGTTTGTTACCCGTTGAACCTATCACAACAATTTCTCAACCACTGTCGCAGCCAAAGATTTGCCGAAGTATTCCACCTCTACCTTAGTACCCGATGTTGAATAGCTGAGCGGGAAATAGGCAAACACAACGCACCGTCCCAGGCTATGGCCATAGCCCGCACTCGTCGCCTAGCCCAGCACCTTGCCATCTTTTGCCAGCACAGGCTCTTTACCCATCACCACCGCTGCCGAATCATCCAGCGTTAAAAAACAAAGCTTACGACTCGCATACTCCTGTCGGCGCAGGAGTGCATCTTTCCCGATAAAGTCTCCTTTGCTTGGCCGAACAGCAAACCCTAGCCCTGCCTCATAAGGATCATATTCTGTATGAATATCGTGCCCCCAATACAAAAAGCCTTTCTCTAAACGCAACGACTCAAAAGCACCTAGCCCAGCGGCAATCAGCCCATGCTCTTGCCCAGCGGCCCACAGCATATCCCACAGCTTCAGTCCCGATTCTGTGGGCGCATAAATCTCCCAGCCTTCTTCCCCTACGTAAGAAACTCGCGAGGCCAGCACTGGAACAGAGCCAATATAAAACTGTTGCTGCGTGAAAAACTTAAAGGCCGGTTTGGAAACATCTGTCTTCGTTAAAGATTGCAATATTGCAGGTGCTTTTGGTCCCCATAGCCCGACGCAACAGTAGCGAGAGGAAACATCTGAAATTTGAACAGAACCATCTGTAGGCAGGTGAGCCTGCATCCAGGCCAAGTCATGACCGTGAACTGCGCCGCCCGTAATCACCCAATACTTTTGTGGTCCCAATCGGCTAATGGTCAGGTCGCACATGATACCGCCATTCTTGTCCAGCATGGCGGTGTAGATGACTTTGCCTACGGGCTTGTCAATGTCGTTGGCGCAGAGATTTTGTAGATAAGCGACAACGCCTGGGCCGGTGACCTCGAATTTGGCAAAGGGAGTAAGGTCATAGAGGGCAGCGCGATCGCGCGTAGCCAAATGCTCAGCCCCTTGAATTGGTGACCAATTCCGAGCCTCCCAACCCTGCCGCTGAGGAATGTTGTATTCATCCAACAAATCGGTATTGGCATCAAACCACTGCGGACGCTCCCAGCCAGCACTAAAAACAAACTTTGCGCCGAGTTCTTGCAACCTAGGATAAAACGGACTCACCCGCAGCTCCCTAGAATGCGTTTGCTGATCGAGCGGGTGAATAATGTCATACACCTCGTCGTATTGCTGCGCGCCAGACTTCAGCACATAGTCAGCACTCTTGCACACGTCCGAAAAACGATGGATATCCATCTCGTGAATATCGAAGCTGGGTGTACCCGTCGTCATCAGTTCCGCAACGACTTTTCCAACCCCGCCGCCGTGCGTCACCCACACCGCCTCTGCCACCCAAAAGCCCTTCGCCTTTAAAGATTCTCCCACTACCGAACCACTGTCAGGCGTAAAAGAGAACATGCCGTTCATCTTGGAATCCAGTTCGGCGTTAGCTAATGCTGGAAACAGTTCCTTAGTAGATTCCCAAGCAGCCGTAAAGTGTTCCTCGGTAAATGGCTTTACCGAGGGCATCACAGGCGCTTCGGCGTAGGGCAAAATATTGTCAGGATCGACCAGCAGCGGCTCGTGCTGATAGGAGCCAATTCCCCAGCTCTCTCCATGCTGTCGGAAATACATTGAGTGATCTTGATGACGCACCATCGGCAGCCTGACCTCTTCTGTTTCACCAGAAAGCGCTGAAATCGGCTCCGTCGTCACATACTGATGCTGCACAGGCGTCAGTGGAATAATCTCTCCCACCATGCGGCCAACGCGTGGGCCCCAAATGCCCGCACACACCAGCACCTTATCCGTTTCGATGCGACCTTGATCGGTCATCACAGCCTTTACCTGCCCTTCGACCACTTCCACATCTACGACAGTGGTATGGCCATAAAATTCAGCCGCGCCCGCTTCTTTGGCATAGTTGGCCATTGCCTCAGAGGCTCTCAGAGCTTTGGCAATACCGTCACTAGGTACATAGTAAGCCCCCAAAATCTTAGTCTCATCCATGAGGGGAACTTTGGTTTTTACCTCTGTTGGTGTCAGCAGGCAAGCATCTTCTATTCCCCAAGACTTTGCCCAGCCTAGCTTGCGCTTGAGTTCAGCCATGCGCGCCTCTGTGTAGGCGACTTCAATGCCACCTACCGGATAAAAAGCAGGGCCTTCTTCGGTACTCAGTTGGCTGTACAGCTCAACGGTATACTGAGCCATTTTCGTCATTGTTTTAGACGAATTGGTTTGAAAGACCAGTCCGGGTGCATGAGAGGTAGAACCGCCTGTGGCGAATAGCGGACCCTGCTCAACAACAACAATATTTTTCCAGCCTAATTTGGCGAGGTGATAGGTGGTGCTACAGCCCACAATGCCAGCACCAATAACAACAACAGACGCATCGGTTTTCATAAGGCGATTCTCCGATTAGGTATTTGTGCAAATTGAGAGGTTGTATGAAAGAGTGCTGATAATTTCAAGAAACGGTTACAAACCCACAACTTCAGCAATCTTTTGCTGAAAGCGATACACAGGCTTCTCCAAGGCAGGCGAAAAGCAGCCACCGTCAAATCCTGGAGACCTTCGCCCGGTTTGCATCCGCTCAATCATGTCAATATCTTCGTCGTTGGTCTCCTTCCACAAGTCGATAGGCAGGTGCCGCAACGCTTCATTTTCTGGCGTCATCGACTCATCCCCAACGAAGTAAAACACCATGCGCTCTGAAGATTTATCTGGCGCGAGAGGGTTCACGATAAAGACCAGAAAATAGTCTGGATGAACACCTAGCATCAGGTTTGGGAAAACGGTGATGTATTCGGCTACGGTTTGTTTGTTCATCGCTTGCAGATTTGGGAAAGTGGGGAGAGATTTGCCTGAGATCGCACCGCTGTGATAAACCAAACTACCCTGTCCCACATGCACATCACCCACCTCAAACGCAAAATGGTCTTCCATCCGAGAAAGCGCGTTTAACGCAGGATGCACCCAGCCGAGGTGATAGCTTTCTGAGAAATTTTCGACCGCTAGCTTCCAGTTGGCATTGCAGTGTAAATTCACCTCTCTGGGCTCCCGACGCAGCAAACTCAGGTCATAGCCAGACCACCTGTCAGTCACCGGCTGCAAGCACTCTTCCAGTGGCGGCGCATCGCCTGATAAATTCACAAAAACCAGGTCTAGCCACTGCCGGCATCGAATAGGAATCAACCCCTTGTCAGCACGTTCAAACCCTTCGCAGCTGTCCTGATAATATCCACCAAAGTGAGGCGTACTCTTCAGTCTGCCATCAAGCTTGTACGTCCAAGAGTGATAAGGGCAGCGGAGGTTTCCTTGGATATTACAGGCCTTGGTCACTAGCTGAAGCCCTCGATGGCGACAAACATTGTGAAAAGCTCGCAGCGTACTAGCACCAGCCCGCGAATGAGAACCCTTACGCCCATCTCGCACGAGCACAATGGGTATCCCTGCAACCTCAGTTGGGTACACATCTCCAGCGCTAGCCACATCAGAAGCTAACCCCACACATACCCACTGCTGACTAAATACTGAGCGACGTTCCTGCTCTAAGTAGCCAGTGCTGGTGTATGCCTGTGCGGGCAAGCCAACCGGCTGAAGCGGTTTTGAGGCTATTGATGACGCATCCCCTAGCGACTCCTTATGGGGTTCCACCAAATGCTTCAAAGGTTGCTCCGAGAGGAGCTCTGTCTCTCGCACGCGCACGCTATCGCTTTCTAAACTACTGCTACTTGAAAGCGTATCGGAACGAGTGGCAGCTGATCTTTTTCGGCTCATATTCCGATTCATCGGGATTATCCTGCATCGCCAAAGTCAACTAGTAATAACAAGTTTTTAATTCGTTGATTATGACCGAAAGTTTAGTGATTAATGTTCTCTGTTTGACCATTTGTAAATTTATTTCAGCAGCACATTAATCTGGTTAGTCGAATGTATAAAATCTGCCTAAAATCACTGATTTCAGTGATTTTAGGCAGATCAAACTATCGGAGAAATCGACGTCGAACGGAAAGAGTTATTTCAATAAAAACACCGTATACCAATGCTTTTGAGAAGATTATTTAGATTCTCTGACTTTGACAAACAATACCGCAGATATCATGAAATCATGAAATTTAAGGACTTGTAATAACAACTGTATCTTGGGCCACAGTTCCTAACGGTTATTAAGCTTACGTTCGTACCAACATTGTTGCTTAGGACATGGAGTAACCGTCATCTATCATGACCCGCCAAAAATCAGATCCCCCGATCCAAGAGCCCTTTGACCCAAGCGTTTATCAGTCTCGCAGTAGTCGTCAGCCAGGCGATCGCAACATCACCCGCTACGGCTTCGACTTCCACCCGCAGGTATTTTTTGTCTCTGCCGGACTGATTCTGTTGTTCGTACTTGTCACGCTGGTATTTCAGGAACCAGCTGAAGCCGCCTTTGGCGCAGTCCAAAGCTTTATTGCCACTGCGATGGGCTGGTTCCTCATCCTGTCCGTTAGCCTTTATTTGGGCATTGCCGTTCTCTTAGCTTTCAGCAAATTTGGCAAAATCCGCCTCGGTGGCCAAGATGCTAAGCCAGACTTTCCCACCTTTGCCTGGGTCGCCATGCTCATGAGCGCTGGCATGGGTATTGGCCTAATGTTCTGGAGCGTTGCAGAACCCATCTTCCACTTTCAAGACCCGCCCGCTTTAATTGGGACTATCGAACCCTCATCGTCAGCTGCCGCCCAGCAGGCACTAGGCATTACCTTTTTTCACTGGGGCCTGCACGCCTGGGGAATATATGCCCTTGTCGGTCTGTCGCTTTGCTTCTTCACCTACAACTGGGGACTGCCGCTGACCATCCGATCAGTCTTCTATCCCATCTTGGGCGAGCGCATTTACGGCTGGCCTGGTAACGTTGTCGATATTTTAGCCGTGGCTTCTACGCTGTTTGGCTTAGCAACCTCTTTGGGCTTTGGCGTTCAACAGGTCAACGCCGGACTCAATTTTCTGTTCAACCTGCCGATTAGCGTGCCTGTTCAGGTCGGTCTCATTGCTATTATCACCGGATTTGCGACCGCTTCTGTAGTATCTGGGCTAGATGCTGGCGTGCGACGGCTGAGCGAGCTCAACATGATTTTAGCCGCTGTCTTTATGACATTTGTACTGCTAGTGGGGCCAACTTTATTCGTCCTAGGCACCTTTGTGCAAACAACGGGCTACTACTTGGCATCTTTGCCTACTTTGAGCTTTTGGACAGAGACATTCGAAGGCACCAGCTGGCAAAATAGCTGGACTGTTTTCTACTGGGGCTGGTGGATTTCCTGGTCTCCTTTTGTCGGTATCTTTATCGCTCGCGTTTCAAAAGGGCGAACCATTCGAGAATTTGTACTCGGCGTGCTGCTACTGCCTACGGCACTGACGTTTCTGTGGATGTCTGTGTTTGGTGGCACGGCAATGTTTATGGAGCTGGGCGATTCGGCAGGCATCATTGGTGATGCGGTCGGGAAAAATGTAGCAACCGCACTCTTCGTCATGCTGCAACAGCTACCGCTGACCGGGATTACGTCCTTTGTTGGGATTGTTCTAGTAGTCGTATTTTTCGTCACGTCCTCCGACTCAGGCTCTCTGGTTGTAGACAGCCTGACTTCTGGTGGCAAGCTAGAATCGCCGGTTACGCAGCGCGTATTTTGGGCAATTACAGAGGGTGTTGTTGCGGCAGTATTACTGTTGGGCGGTGGCTTGCAGGCGCTGCAAACAGCTTCTATCACAACCGGGCTACCCTTCGCGGTGGTGCTGCTGGTGATGTGCTACAGCCTATATCGTGGCCTAAACCAAGAGCTAGCTATGATTGAGGCGAAGAAATTGCAGGGCGTGGCCAATCCCATACCCAACGGTCTTGGTGAAAAGCCTTTGGTGGAGGAGGCGATCGCACGGTAGATTGTTCAATCCAAACGTACAGCCCTAAGCCCAAGCCTATTCAAAGAGGAGAACAACTCAACTATGGCCCAGCATTTTGACGCCATCGTCGTCGGTGCAGGCGGCGTCGGCAGCGCAACTGCCTACTATCTGGCCCAAGCAGGACAGCGCGTTTTACTGCTAGAGCAGTTCGAGATAAACCATCAAAAAGGTAGCTCCTACGGTCACTCTCGGGTCATCCGCTACACCTACGACAACCCAATTTATATAGAGCTGATGCGCGCTGCCTACCCACTGTGGTTCGCGTTGCAAGCAGAAGCAGAAGAACAGCTCTACATCAAAACAGGCGGGCTCGACTTTGGGTTTCCAGATGTAGATACCTTTCAAGCACTTCAGTCCAGCATGAACCGGTCCCATCTGGACTATGAGTACTTGAGCAGAGAAGAGATTCAACAGCGCTACCCTCAGTTCACCTTAAAAGAGGGAATGGCCGGACTCTTTCACCAGGATTCTGGGCTGTTGGGCGCATCGCGGTGCGTTTTGGCACATGTTCGTTTGGCGCAGTCGAGAGGTGCAACTATCCTAGACAATACCCCGGTGCTAAAGATTACGCCGAGTGAAAATGGGGCAGTCGTACAAACGGATAAAGAGATTTTTAGCTGCGATCGCCTCGTTCTCACCACCGGCAGCTGGGCCAAAGGCATCTTGGCCCAGCAAGGCATTGACCTACCGCTCAAAGTCATGCCCTGCCAGCTCGGCTTTTACCAGCCAGATGAGCCTGCAAACTTTGAGCCTGGCACCTTTCCCGTATTCTTCGCCCACATGAACGGCCAATACGGCGAAATGCCCTACGGCATTCCCCACGAAGACCCCAGCATTGGCGTCAAGGTAACTACCTTCTACGGCTGGGACACCGTCAACACACCTCAAGAGGTAGACTACACCCCCAGCCACACCTGGACAGAACACATTCGAGACTTTGCCCGCGACTATATTCCAGGAGCAGCCGGGCCACTCATCTGCACACGCCGCTGCCTTTACACCGTCACCCCCGATAAAGACTTTGTTGTAGATTGCCATCCCAACTATCCCCACGTCGTCATCGGTGCGGGCTTCTCGGGCCACGGTTTCAAATTCACCACGCTTATGGGTAAAATGCTGACAGATTTGGCCATCGAAGGCAAAACGCCCCACGACAACAGTCTCTTTCAGGTCAATCGGTTTCAGCCTGCCATTGCCTGTGCTTAGCTATTCTCCAAATATGCCAGTTACCGACAAGCAGCCTCTGCATACCGCCAATTCACAAAAGCTAAAACAACAGATTGAAGCAGGGCAGAATCCACCGGGCGATCGCCGCCCCAGTGAATTTGATTTGGGCGAGCTATTCGGCGTCAGCCGCACCACCATTCGGCGAGCGGTAGCTAACCTAATTCACCAAGGAATGGTGACAACCCAGCAAGGCAAAGGCACCTTTGTCAGCGATCGCCAGAAGATCAGCTTCTCCATGTCGAACCCGCTCATGCGCTTTGACTTAGCGCTACAGCAGCAAGGCTACACCGCACACATTAAGTCCTTACGGTTCGAGCGAGTCCAGCCACCCCCAGAAGTTGCTCGCAAGCTACAGCTTCCTGACCCCACATCAAAGGTGTATCAACAAGAGAAAATCATCTACGCCGACGACTCACCGATCGCCCTAGAGCTAGACTACTTTCCCGATACCATTCTTCCAGAGTTAGCAGATCAGCTACGGGAAGGCTTTACCTACAGCGTTTTAGCAGCAAACGGCGTCCAGCTGAACGCAGCCAAAGTCAGCCTGGAAAGTATTCCCACGACCCATGAACTCAGCCAATATCTAGAGGCTCCCCTAGGAATGCCGCTCCTCGTGTTCAGCTATGTCACCTACCAGTGCAATCGCCAACCAGTCGTCTGCGGTAAAACACTCTCTCGTTCTGACTGGACCTGCTATACCTCAGAATTTGAGATCGACAATGTGGAATAGCAGTGGGGACTCAGAATCAACAGGGATCGACTAACAGCGACACAACGATAAAACTATAACGCTAGGTTGCTTCGGCCTTTGCGAGTAGAGGCGCTGCCTTCAGCAGTGTTTTGGTATAAGGATGCGCAGGGGCGCGGAAGATCTGTTCGGTGGGGCCCATTTCTACGATTTTGCCACCGTTCATGACTGCAATGCGATCGCACAAATATTTCGCCACCCAAAGATCATGCGTAATAAACAGATATGTCAGCTCCAGCTCATCCTTCAAGTCCAGCATCAGCTCTAGCACCTGAGCTTGCACGCTGGCATCGAGCATACTTACAGGCTCATCGCAAACTACGAGCTTTGGTCGGGTGATCAGGGCGCGGGCGATCGCAACCCTCTGCTGCTGCCCACCCGAAATATCGCCTGGATACCGATGGTAATAGTCTTCAACCGGCGTCAGCCCCACCCTTTCCAACATCGCCTTCACTTTTTTCTTCGCTTCTGCCGCACTGGCTAACCCATGAATAATTAACGGATCGGCCACACCCCGCCCGATGGTCATCATCGGGTTGAGGCAAGCGTGCGGATCTTGGAAGATCATTTGAATGTCTCGCCGTTTGGCCTGTAAGTCTGAGCGCGAAAGGCTGGTAAAGTCATTTCCCTGGAAAGTGATTTTGCCAGAGGTGGGCTCTACAATGCGAAGCAGCGTTCGCGACAGCGTGCTTTTTCCACAGCCCGATTCGCCGACCAATCCCAGAATTTCACCAGGATAAAGATCAATCGAAACCCCATCTACGGCTTTGATCGGCTCGGGTGGTTCTTGACGAAAGAGCTTACCTAGCAGGCCTTGCTCTAGGGTGTAGTGCTTAGTAATATTCTCTAACTTTAAGATGGGCGCGTTTTCTGAAAGCGTGTCTGTAGAATTCTGCGCACCTGCCGACTGAAGCTGATGGGCGGCAGCGAGTAGGGTTTGAGTATATTCGGCCTGCGGATTGTAGAAAACGTCTTGAGTATCGCCAAATTCTACTAATTTGCCTTGGTACATGACGGCAATGCGATCGCAATACTCGCCCACCAATGCCAAATCGTGAGAAATCAGGATAAGTCCCATATTCCGCTCGGCGCATAGCTCAGTGAGCATATCGAGAATCTGCGCCGATACAGTTACATCCAGACTGGTCGTAGGTTCGTCGGCCACGATGAGCTTCGGGTCTAAAACGAGGGCAAGTGCGATCGCTACCCTTTGCCGCATACCACCGCTAAACTCATGTGGATACTGCCCCCAGCGCTCAGCAGGAATGTTGACCGACTCCAGAGTCGCAACGGCGATTTCCTTAGCTTTTTTATGGCTCAGCTCTGGCCGATGGGCCATTAGCGTCTCCAGGCAATGATCGCCAATCGTCATCAGCGGGTCTAGCCGTGTCATCGGATCTTGAAATACTAGCGAGACCGCCTCCCCTCGAAACTTGCGCAGCTCCGCAGGCGAAAAATCCACAATCGAGCGCCCTTCAAACGTCGCGCCGCCCTCAATGCGCGAGCCATTTGGCAACAGCCGCATCGCAGCTCGCCCCAGCGTACTTTTGCCACAGCCCGATTCACCCACTAGCCC
>JBHJIY010000043.1:0-20324 GCA_050042985.1 Phormidesmis sp.
TTTCATCTGGACGCTATCGGCAGCGCTAGCTGGCATGGCGGGCGGATTATTTGTGCCACTCAACCGGTTTATTTCACCGGTATATCTAGCGGTTGCCTTTGGCACACAGGTTGTTATTTGGGTGGCGATTGGCGGCCGAGGGACTTTGGTTGGGCCGATGGCAGCTGCGATCATCTTGGGCCAGGTGCAAAACTCTGCGGAGAAGGTAACTCAGGACTGGCAGCTGATTGTTGGAATATTGCTGCTGGTAGTTGTACTGTTTATTCCCAACGGCTTGATGAGCCTGCTGCCGAAGCAGCTACGACTCTCTAACCTGTCTAAGCCAAAGCCATTGCCGGGTGCGGCGGCTGCGCCAGTGACACCTGTGGTGCCTGCGGAAATGGCTTCGGAACCACAAACCGAAGCAGCGCAGCGCAGTTCTTAGGATTGCTTCCTAGGATTGCTTCCCACCCTATGCCCGTGTTCCTCCATTCTTTTCGTAATCGCCAAAAAGGACTAGTGCAATGACAGCGGCACCGATGACAGTAGCACCCACGGCCTCAACTGCAAAAACAGTCTTATCTGTAAAGGACTTGAATGTTGTCTTCTCGGGATTCAAAGCCCTAAAAGGCGTCAATTTAGAAGTCTATGATGGTGAAATTCTCACCATCATTGGCGCAAACGGAGCCGGAAAAAGTACGCTGCTCGATGCGATCGTGGGGAAGTCTCCGGTTGCGTCTGGCCACGTGTATTACAGCGGCAAAGACATTACTAACAAGCAACCCCATAAGATTGCCCGTATGGGCGTTGGCCGAAAGTTTCAAAACCCAAACGTTTACAACGAGCTGACGGTTTTTGACAATATTTTGCTAGCGCTCAAAGGTGCTCACGGCATTTTTGCCTCAATGACGGCTAAGCTAACCAAGGCCAAGAAAGGCAAAATCTACGACGTGCTAGAACGCACAGGCTTGCTAGATCAGGCTTTTGAAAAGGTGTCGTCTCTTTCTCACGGGCAGAAGCAGTGGGTAGAGATTGCCATGGTGCTAGCGCAAGACCCCTCGGTTGTATTGCTCGATGAGCCTACGGCTGGCATGACTGCGGAAGAAACGTTTGCAACTGGCGAAATTATCAAGAGTATTGCCAAGGCTCACTCTATTGTGGTGATTGAGCATGACATGGAGTTTGTAAAACAAATTGCTGAGCGCATTGTGGTGCTGCATCAGGGTGCGGTCCTAGCAGAAGGGTCTGTCCAAGAAATTCAAAGCAATCCTAAAGTGATAGAGGTATATCTAGGTCGTGAAACAATCAACGCCGCTGCTTGAGAAAAACGGAGCGCAGACGGCACCCCAGCCGCTGCTTGAGTTGAATAATGTGGTGGCTGGCTATGGGCCAACCCCTGTACTGTTCGACGTAAACATGACGGTGAACGAAGGTGATATCGCCTGTTTGCTAGGTCGCAATGGCGTGGGCAAAACGACGCTGCTACGAAGCGTGATTGGCCTGAACCCGCTCGATAGCGGCAGTATCTCTTTTGCGGGTAAAGACATTAGTAAAGACGCTACTTATCAGCGGGCGCGGCAGGGAATTGCCTACATCCCTCAGGGCCGGGAAATTATTCCTTACCTGTCTGTGCTCGACAACTTGAAGATGGGCCTGAGTGCTAGTGGGAAAAAGGCAAGGACTAAAGGTGATGGCATTCCGACTGAGCTGTATGAGTTTTTCCCGATGCTGAAAGAGCATTTGAACCGGCAAGGTGGCTTGCTTAGTGGTGGTCAGCAGCAGCAGCTTGCGATCGCACGCGGCCTTATGTGCAATCCCAAAATCATGCTACTCGACGAGCCCACAGAAGGGATTCAGCCTTCCATCGTGCAAGAGATTGAAGACACCCTACGCCGAATCAACAAAGAAAAGGGCATCACCATTGTGGTGGTAGAGCAAAAGATTGAATTTGCACGTAAGCTGGCGCAGAAGTTCTTCATCATGAAGAAAGGCAGTATCGTCGAGAACGGTACGACTGACCAGCTATCGGATGCTCTGTTACAGAAGTATCTGGCTGTGTAAGCGAGTTGTCATAGCAGAAGGTCTCACTGAGATCGTTATAGGTTCCTGAAAGCCGAGCGTCAGGCTGACGCTCGGCTTTTTTTTGGTTTTTTCTTCGGTTTTTTCTTAAACGGGACAAAATAGGGAAAAGGTAGGACAAATTGAACTAAAAGATACTTTTGATGCAGAAAATCTGTTTTTGGTATTGTTTTTTACATATTGGCTAACGCAATAAAAGCTATGTTCGAGCCTAAGTGAAATTGCTGAATCAACAATCTCTTAAAGGGCGAGACTGTTCGCTTGTGTTCGTGTGTTATCTGCGCTTCAGTCATTTATGAGAAGCGATTAGAAGACCGTAGTGAGTGCCAAATACGAGAAGAAATACGCTGGAATAACAACTCTAAGGAGGCTGTTGTCACTTCTGTGCATCGATCCAGTTTTTTGCGATCGCTACAACACTCAGCCAATCCCAATCAATCCAATCTAACTAGAGGAATCGCGCTATGCCTGAGACTCTCTTTAAGATAGATCTCACAAAGCCCATGTCAGAGCAAGAACTGCCTGGCCATAACCGCTGGCACCCTGACATTCCAGCAGTGGTCTCTGTCAATCCGGGAGATGTCTTCCGCATTGAGTGCAAAGATTGGACCGATGGACAAATCAAAGACAACGACGACCCCAACGATGTGCGCGATGTTGACCTGACAAAGGTGCACATGCTCAGCGGCCCAATCTATGTCAACGGCGCACAGCCTGGCGATATTTTGGTTGTGGACTTAGTTGATATTGGAGCGCTTCGAGGCGACGAGTGGGGCTTTACCGGCATTTTCGCCAAGGAAAACGGCGGTGGCTTCTTGACTGACCACTATCCTAAAGCAGCCAAGGCGATTTGGGATTTTGAAGGCATTTACACGTCTTCTAGACATATTCCAGGCGTAAAGTTCGCTGGCATTACTCACCCTGGCTTAATTGGTTGCGCGCCCTCGCAAGAACTGTTGAACACATGGAACAAGCGTGAAACGGAGCTGGTGAATACCGCGCCAGACCTGCGGACCTACGGTGCTGGCCTTTCGGGAGAAGATCCGGTGCTAGCGGCTTTGCCTAACCCTACCAATGCGGTGCTAGGTCAGCTAGATCCTGCTGAGTACGATCGGGTTGCCGCTGAAGCGGCAAGGACAGTGCCCCCTCGTGAGCATGGTGGTAACTGTGATATCAAAAATCTCTCTAGGGGCACTCGGATCTACTTCCCGGTATACGTGGAAGGGGCCAAGCTCTCTATGGGTGATATTCACTTCTCTCAGGGAGATGGTGAAATCTCTTTTTGCGGCGCAATTGAAATGTCTGGCTACATCGACGTGCATGTAGACATCATCAAAGGTGGTGTCGATAAGTACAGTATGGTGAACCCCATCTTTAAGCCGGGCCCAGTAGAGCCAAACTATTCTGAGTATTTGGTGTTTGAAGGAATCTCGGTCGATGAGTACACCGGTAAGCAGTACTACATGGATACGCACATTGCCTACCGGCAGGCTTGCTTGAATGCAATTGAGTATCTCAAAAACTTTGGCTACACGGGCGAGCAGGCTTACTTGCTGCTGAGCTGTGCGCCGGTTGAAGGACGCATTAGCGGCATTGTGGATATCCCGAATGCTTGCTGTACGCTAGCGCTGCCAACGGCGATATTTGATAAGCCCATTCTGCCGGTATAGGGAGGTTATTCAATGCCACTGTATGACTATAAATGCGATCCTTGCGGTCCCTTTGAGGTATGGCACAAAATGTCGGAGACAGGTCTCCCCAGAAACTGCCCTGACTGCAACGCTATAGCCTCTCGGATATTTACAGCGCCCAACATCAGCCTGAATTCAGGTAGCCTCATGAAAAAAGTAGGCCTGCGAGATCCGCGCATCGTGAAGCGCCAAGGTGAACCTGCCAAGCCTCAAAATCAGAGTGCGAAGCCAGGAAGCCGTCCGTGGATGCTAGGCCACGCTGCCGAGAGGCTGTAGCGGGTCTTATGCATACCTGAGTCGAAAGGGTTTAAATGTTTTGAGTCGTTAATAATGTCTCGGTGAGTCGTTCGTGCTCGTCGAGGCATTTTTCTATGCAGAAGCCTGTTTTGGCTAAATGGCGCGAACGGCAGGAAAAGATTTTTTGTATCGAAATATACAGAAATTGTTAATTTCGCTTCCGACCTGCCTAAAATTAGGATACGAAACCTGCTCTAGTTGGAGACGCATCCATGACTTTCTCGACGGCTAACCACAGCGATATTAGCTCTATTCACAGAGCCAACCTATTGACGCAACTGGCCCACCGCCTAGAAGTTGCTAAGGCTCATCAGAACCTATCGTTGATAGCCGCGTTGGAATATGAGCAGGCTCAGCTGACGGTTCCTACTCAGTCTTTAGGGTTTGGCGATCGCATTCAGCAGCTATGGATGAGCTTTTCTACCACACTCAGCGAATGGACTAAAGTACACATCGAGCAAACTGTCGATGCCAAAGGCAAGCCTTGCTGGTACGCCTACAATCCTCAGGTCGGCCAGGCAATCGTCACCGAGTCCGAAAGCGAAATGCGCCAATGGATTAGAAGCAACTATTGGGAGCGGTAGAACGCTGTAGAACGGCTGCTAGGACTCAGCGATTAGGACTCAGCAGCTTTGTACTTACGCCCCTTCGCCGGGTCAGACCAATCGCAGGCATACCCCTTCGTCTCGGGCACATACTGATTCCAAGGCTCAGGCTCTACAGGCTCTTCGGTAGAAAACACAATCTCAAACAGACCATCTGCCCGAACCCTGCCAATACGCACTGTTTTAGAAAGATGGTGATTGGGCTGCATCGTAACCAAGCCTCCAGGCGCATCAAGAGTTTGCCCATAGGCTGCTGCCCTCACCGCGTCAATCTCTGTGGTCCCAGCTTGCTCTACAGCCTGCGCCCATAGATACACCATGATGTAGGCCGCTTCCATCGGGTCGCTAGTCACCCGGTCAAGGCCATATCTTGCCTTAAAATCCGCCACCCACTTGGTATTTGCAGCACTCTCAACCGTCTGAAAGTAATTCCACGCCGCGTAGTGGCCTTCCAGGAACTCAGGCCCAATTTGACGCACTTCTTCCTCTGCAACACTCACAGACATCACGGGATACTTGTCCGGGCTCATGCCCGCATCCTTGAGCTGTTTAAAGAACGCACTGTTGCTGCCACCATTCTAGCTGTTGAAAATAACCCCACCATTGGGCAAAGCCTGTCGTATTTTCTCGATTGTTGAGGTTACGTCGGTATTACCTATTGGCAAATATTCTTCTCCAACAGTAGTGCCACCGTTTGCTTTTAGCTGTTCTTTAATAATCTCGTTAGCTGTTCGAGGAAAAACATAGTCAGAACCTACAAGAAAGAACGATTCACTTCTGTTCTTTAGTAGCCAATCTACAGCGGGTTCAATCTGTTGATTTGGCGTAGCGCCAGTGTAAAAAATATTTTCAGAACACTCCTGCCCCTCGTACTGCACGGGATACCACAGCATGTGATTTCTCTCTTCAACAATCGGCAACACCTCTTTGCGACTTGCAGAAGTCCAGCAGCCAAAAATAGCCGTTACTTCTTCTCTGTCGATTAGCTTTTCAGCTTTCTCTGCAAAGGTAATCCAGTCAGAAGCACCATCTTCTTTAACTGCAACAATCTGCTTTCCCAGGACACCGCCCGCCGCGTTGATCTCTTCTATGGCTAGCTCTTCTGCTTCTACCACAGCAGTTTCACTAATCGCCATCGTGCCACTTAAGGAATGCAAAATACCAACTTTGATGACATCTTTACCAGCTACGCTATTTTCATCTGCGTCATCAACTGCTGGATCTTCGCTATATAGGTACGGGGTGTTTCCTTCAGATGATGTACAGCTCTTTAGCAACAGACTGCTTCCTGCTGCTGCGGTACCATACGCCAAGAAACGACGTCTTCCTAGCTTTGTCTCCCCTATTTCTGTCATAGTTTTTGCCCACCGCCACACTTAATATTAAAACGAATATTAAAACGAAATTTTATCCGCGCTTTCAGCAGATTTTACTGCGAAAGCGTCCTGCTGACTAAGCTGTTTTCACTCAAGCAGCAGCAGCAGAAAAATAGCTCGCTGCTAGTGATAGCACGGAAAACTAAGCGGTACTACACACCTCAAAAAAGTACGCTGAAGCCTCTGATGATAGGCTTCAGCGTCACAAAAAGTACAGAGTAAAAAACGCCAAAACGAAGCGCTAAAACAGAGTGCTAAAACAGAGTGCTAAAACAAGAAGTAGCGCTGGGCCATCGGTAGCACAGCTGCCGGTTCGCAGGTAAGCAATTTGCCATCAACACGGACTTCAAACGTTTCAGGCGTCACTTCGATGTTAGGCGTGAGGCTATTGAGCTTAAGATCGCTCTTTTTAACGTTTCTGGTATTGAATACGGGCTGTATGCGTTTGGGGTCTAGGCCCACTTGGTCGGCAATGCCCTGGTCGTAGGAGCTTTGAGAAACGAAGGTATAGGCAGTGCTAGCGATCGCACCACCATAGCTACCAAACATAGGCCGCATATGCACCGGCCCCGGCGTCGAAATACTCGCATTGGCATCACCCATCTGCGCCCAGGCAATAAAGCCACCCTTCACCACCGTTTCCGGCTTCACACCAAAGAACGCTGGACTCCACAGGCACAGGTCTGCGAGCTTCCCTTCTTCTACAGAGCCCACACAGTGAGAGATGCCGTGAGCCAACGCCGGATTAATCGTGTATTTAGCCACGTAGCGCTTAGCGCGGTAGTTGTCGTGGGTTTCACTCGTATTCTCGGGATTAGGCAGCAATCCCTTTTGCACCTTCATTTTGTGCGCGGTTTGCCAGGTGCGCGTCACCACTTCACCGACACGGCCCATCGCCTGAGAGTCACTCGCCATAATGCTAAACGCACCCATATCGTGCAGTAAGTCTTCAGCAGCAATCGTTTCTCGGCGAATGCGAGACTCTGCAAACTTCACGTCTTCAGGGATATTTTTATCGAGGTGATGGCACACCATGAGCATATCCTTATGCTCATCGAAAGTGTTGATAGTAAAAGGCCTTGTTGGGTTAGTAGAGGCTGGTAATACGTTCGGCAGCTTGCAAACCGTAAGGATATCAGGCGAGTGACCGCCGCCAGCGCCTTCTGTGTGGAAGGTGTGAATCACTCTATCTTTGAATGCGGCAATTGTTGTTTCTACAAAGCCAGATTCATTGAGCGAATCGGTATGGATGGCGACCTGCACATCGTATTCATCTGCAACGGTAAGGCAGCTATCAATGGCAGCGGCAGTGGTGCCCCAATCCTCGTGCAGCTTCAGACCCATCGCACCGGCCATTACCTGTTCTACTAGCGCCTGTGGCTGGCTGGCGTTGCCTTTGCCCATATAGCCCAGGTTCATGGGGAAGGCTTCAGAAGCTTCGAGCATACGGTGGATATTCCACGCGCCGGGGGTACAGGTGGTTGCAAGGGTGCCTGTGGCTGGGCCAGTGCCGCCGCCGAGCATAGTGGTGACGCCAGATGCGATCGCAACTTCTATCTGCTGCGGGCAAATAAAGTGAATATGCGAATCGATCGCGCCTGCCGTCAGAATTTTGCCTTCACCTGCGATCGCTTCTGTCCCTGGTCCAATGATGATGTCAATATCATTTTGCGTATTGGGGTTGCCTGCCTTCCCAATTTTGCTAATCTTGCCGTCCTTAATGCCCACGTCGGCCTTCACCACACCCCACCAGTCGAGAATCAGCGCATTGGTAATCACGGTATCCACCGCGCCATCAGCTCGCGAAATCGGCGACTGGCCCATGCCATCGCGAATCACTTTGCCGCCGCCAAACTTTACTTCGTCGCCGTAGTAGGTACCGCCATAGGATGTGAGATCTTGTTCTACTTCTATAAATAAGTCGGTATCGGCAAGGCGAATGCGATCGCCCACCGTAGGGCCAAAGGTATCAGCGTAGTCGCGGCGGCTAATGTAGTTGCTCATCAGTTAATTGCTTGTTGCTTATGGCTAAGGTGACACAAGAACATGTTACAGAGAAGCCTTCTTTTCGCGAGCCGTGCCCACTGGTTGCAACGCTTCTTAACGATAGAAGCCGTGATAGCCCTCTTTATATGATCGCAAGATCTGTTGGATTCAATCCTCTATAAGTGTTGGATAGCTGTATAAAAAAAGCTCAGAGAAAATAAAATGTTGCTGTATACAACCTAGGCAAAAGAAACAACTTGTGCTTCTAAGAGAGCCTTTCTAAATAACGAGATAGTTGCTAAAAGTTGCGATCGCAAGCTGTTTTTTTAGCTCTGTTCTCGCATTAGATCTTGCGTGGCTTTTTGATCGTGAAGAATCAACCTATCTATTGTGAAATGTCTATGTGCAAATCCAGAAAAATCTTTTTCTGAGAGTCTTCTGTGCCAGATTTGCCTTCTATATCAGTAGTTTCCCGGAATTATAGTGTTAATAGAGTCTGTGAAAAGAGTAATGTAAATTCCCAATCAAGAAACATTGAAGGATAGATATTTTTAGTCTCTAAAAAGTTGATTTGAGTTGTCGTAGTTCTCAAATCAAGTAATTATGATTTCATCAGGGACATCAATACATATTTCTCTAGGAAGTCTGTTTCAATTTGTGGGTATAAAGGGTTGGCATCTAAGGGCGTATTGCTCGATCTTTCTCCTCAAGTTAAAAGGCTTAGGCCCCTTCCTAAAGACAGTGCATTGATGGTGGGTTTCCAACACAACCATTCCAATCAAGTATTTATTAAGGACTTTTTCACATGTCAGTAAGCGGAACTCCTGCTCCAGAAAGAATTATCACTAAGGACGGCGACGACTTCATCCAGGCCGGTAGCGGTAACGATACAGTTAGTTCCGGCGCCGGCGATGACACTGTCTTTGGCGGTGGCGGCGACGACTTTGTTTTTACTAGCGAAGGCAACGACGTCCTCAAAGGTGGTGACGGCGATGAAGATCTCAACGGCGGCGCTGGCAATGACACCATCGAAGGCGGGCGAGGCAATGACAGTATTGCTGGTAGCATAGGCCAAGATCTTCTCATTGGTAACAGTGGGGATGACTTTGTTAACGGTGGTGATGGCGAGGACACATTGCGTGGCGGCGGCGGCGCTGACACTTTGGTCGGTGGCAATGGCAACGATAACCTCTCCGGTAACGACGGCGACGACGTTGTGAACGGTGGCCGAGGCAACGACAACATTTCCGGTGATGCAGGCAATGACATCCTCAGCGGTGGCGGTGGTAAAGACACCCTCACAGGTGGCCAGGGCGAAGATGAGCTCTCTGGTGGCGATGGCAACGATAACCTTAGCGGTGGTGGTGGTAACGACACCCTCACAGGTGGCCGTGGCCGTGATGTCCTCATCGGTGGTAACGGTGTTGACACGTTGATCGGTGGTAAAGGCCGTGACACGTTCGTCTTCAACTTTGGCAATGCCTCTGGTAATGACATTGTTGTTGACTTCACAGGCGCTGACTTCCTCCGAATCGATGACTTCATCAAAGGTGTCTCTACGATTACTAACAACGGTGACGATACCTTCACCTTCGATCAGAACAATGGTTCTGGCCTCAGCTTCACTATCACTGCCCTCAACGGCTTTGACTTCACCAGAGCAAAAGACATTGATGGCGATACATTCGTCTAGTTGCCTACTGGTAGTGCACGACGAGTAGCGCACGACGGATAGCTCATAGCGTTCTGTAGCTGTTCTATTGCGCTGCTAATATTTTCGCTCACAAACGGTAGGGCTCACTTCTTCGGTAAGTGATTCCTACCGTTATTTTATAGCAAAGTAAGGATGCATTCTTACTTTGCTAGTCAGGTTGGCTGTTGTTCTGTAAAGGTTTCAGCCGATGTGACTGTCCTAACCAACCTGACAGAAGCATATATGGATATTTTCATCAGTTTCAGCTAGAGAACAGTCGTCTCGATAGCTTGGCCTGTTGCATTTGGGCTAAGTCAATTTGCGGCGTACAAGACCACATGTCATCGAGCGATAGACTGCTGGCGATTTTGCCAATTTCGGACATCTCCTCGCTGAGATTCAGCCGAATTTGCTGGGCTTGCAGGTGACCCACCACGCCTAGCCGAATGCCCGCGCCCAGTAGCCCCGTGACAAAGCTGTGTGAAAAGGCTGCGATCGCATTCTCTTCCCCCAACCCTGCCACCTGCGCCACCGCTGCAAATACAACTGGGTGCAAACAGTTCAAGCTACCCTCAGCTGTTTTTTGGCTCAGCCCAGTCAACAGTACATGCGGCCAAGTTTTCTCTGCCACCATCAGCAACGCCCGTCCGCTCTGCCTTTGAGCAATGCGCGTTTTTTCTGTAGGTGTTTGCGCAAATAGCCGAGCGTCAATCTGTTCTATTTGCGCAACGTCGCTTTCCACACTGGCTCTGTACGTGTGGGCAAGCGCGACCACATCCGTACTGCCGACTTTGTTACAGAGCAACAGCCGCACGAAAGTTTCTAATTCTGATGCCGAGGTGATAGTGCCCGACTGCACTAGGCTTTCTAGCCCATGCGACAGCGTGTAGCTCCCCGAAGGAAAGAACGAATCGGCAAGCTGAAGCAAAACAAACTGTTGATTAATATCGTTCATCGTTAGGCGTAGCCAGACTTTTAGTGAATATGTGGATGAGCTGCCGATGCGTCTGCCGAAAAGTCCAACACCTGATCCGCGCTCTTAAACTCTCGCACAATGTGCAATCCCTTTATGTTCATTGTCTGCATCGCCTCGCGAATAGCCGACTCTACAACATCCGCATTAGCGGCGACTTCCACATAAAGTGTTTCCCCACGCAGCGTAATCGGCCAGTGACGATTGCCAATAATATGGCCTAAGCGCAATAAATTTACCGGCGTGTTGTATGCCTTTCGCTCAAACTGTAACGCAATGACTGGCTGCTTCTGTAGGTTAACCAGTACCAGCTGTTCACTCTGTGTGCTCAGCACGTCGCCATCTCGCAGCCGCCAATTGCGACCTTTCACAATCCCTACCGCCTGCCCAGTGTCTGTCTGCGTAAAGACTCGCCCTTTTCCGCAGTCCTTGCGTTCAATTGAGACGGTTAAGCAGTTGTTCTGCTGCTGAGCCTGGGAGAGCCGAATAGCGATTTCTTTGTCTTCGCTGATGTTGCCTAGGTAGTGGTCGGCTACGACGGCAGCGGTATTATCTAGGTCAGTCATGATGAAAGGTCCGTCGATATAGAGAAGATAGATTTCTGTTCGTGGCGGTTCTAGTGCGAATAAAGCTATAGCAAAAAAGCTATAGCGAATAGGGTAGAGGAGATTGATTTCTGAGGTGACGGATGCAGTTAGCGGCAGCTTTGAAAGCGGATTGGAGGTCTCGGGTGGTGGATGCGATCGCTCTTACAAACAATCCTCTCTCTCCCGGTAGCACCGAACTAGCCACTTCCAACATAGCGCTCGTCTCACTAAGCCGATCAATCTGTTGACTCACCACGGTTAAATTCTCCCGAGTTGCCATCTCCTGCGGCAAAGCCAAAATCAAGCTACCAAGCACCGAACCACTCGCAAACAGCTCGCTGTGAGCAAAGGGATTTGTTTTCCCCAGCAGCTTCACAGCCTCTACAAACCAAACGGTATCGTCATCTAACTTGATTTGCACCCGACTCAAATACTCTTGAAACTGATAGCGCTCTCCTCTTGCCAATCGACCCGGTAAAATAATCTCTCCCCAGGTAAGTCCAGCAGAGGGATGAAGCGTAATATCGGTCGTTTGCTTCAGTGCTGAATCGGTGAACAGAATCAGGGGCTCGGGAAGAAACTCTAGGGTAGCGCGATCGCCCACCTCAATCTCGTAGTGCACCTTAGCTAGCCGCTTATCTAGCGGTCCATCCAGCGGCATCGTATGCACCTTAGTTGCAGCCTGGTCAGCCAACAGCAGTGAACTGCCTTCTTCTAACGTCAGCGACATTCTCAACACATCACCTGCCAGTAGTCCTGGTGATGTATTCATCCGATACAGGTACGCTCGCTGCGCAGGATCGACGTCAGTGATACCTCTCGTATTTTCCTGCGGCGGTTGACTGCGCTTGTCTAGGCGAAAAATAGGGGAAACGCTGAGAGGATAGCTCATATAGCGTTGCTTGAGCACGGTCTTCCCTGTGGCAACGCACCCTAGTGTTAATGCCAGCTGTTCTGTTTGACTCTTCTGTTGTTGTTGCTTCTGTTCTTGAGTCTGTTGCTTCTTTTGAGAGTGCTCTGTAGACAATACGCTAGATAATACGCTCACAGCTCTACCTTCGCATTTGCAACCTTTTCACTCTCAGCAGTCGGCTGAGAAAACAGCAGCGTCTTCTGAATAAAAGCCACCACTTCAGACAGCCCAGCCGCCGTCTTGCAGTTGGTATACACCACTGGCTTGCCCTGACGGTATTGCGCACTCTGCAACTGCATCAGCTCCAAATCTGCTCCCACATAAGGGGCCAAATCGACCTTATTCACAACGGCCAAATCCGACTGTACAAAGCCCGGCCCATTCTTTCGAGGAATATCATCCCCTGCACCCACATCAATAACAAAGATATAGGCATCCACCAGCTCATAGCTAAAAGTAGAGGCCAAGTTATCGCCCCCGCTCTCAATCAAAATCAAATCTAGCTGAGGAAACAGCAGCTCCAGATCCTGTATTGCCAGCTGATTCATCGTAGGGTCTTCCCGAATCGCCGTATGCGGGCAGCTGCCCGTCTCTACACCAACCACCCGCTCCGGCGGCAAAAATCCCTTTCGCTTTAGCCGGTCAGCATCTTCGGTAGTCAGCAAGTCATTAGTGACTACCGCGACCTCTATCCCCTGCGCCATCAGCAGCGGCACAATCCCTTCGATCAGCGCCGTCTTCCCGCTACCGACTGGCCCCCCAATTCCTAACCGCGCTGCTGACTTCGACATCTTTGCTCTCTCAACAATCCGTTCTTTGCAATAACTGACTACCTAAATAAGGCACATCTCCTGGTTCCCCTTTTCAAGGGGAACCAACGGAGGGATCTCGGTGTGCGGCGCAATCGCTGAGAACCTCTCCCTTACGGTTCCCCTTGGTAAGGGGAACCCGTAGAGAAGCAATCCAGCCACAAGCTACGCTTTCAGCTCAGCCCCATCAAATTTCCCGTTAAACCCATACACTTCCTGACTCCCCCCGTAGGGAACGAGTTCCACCGCTTTCTCATCGCCCGGCTCAAATCGAACCGCCGTACCCGCCGTAATATTCAGCCGCATCTTCTTCGCCAGTTCCCGGTCAAACTCCAGCCCCTCATTCACCTCAAAAAAGTGAAAGTGAGACCCTACCTGAATCGGGCGATCGCCTACATTGCGCACCACCATTGGAACCACTTCCCGTCCCGGATTCAGCTCAATCATCTCTTCGCTCCCCGGAATAATCTGCCCTGGAATTAGCGGCACTTTAGGAGACTCGTCAGCTTTATACATTATTGTTTCTCTTATATTCTTAGTTGGTAACTGAGCGTAGCCGTTCACATTCACAAAGTGTTTCCGTAGGAAATAGTGTCCGCATAGCGGTTACGTCAGTCCATAATGGGATTGTGAACAGTCACCAGCTTCGTGCCATCTGGGAACGTGGCTTCTACCTGCACCTCATGCACCATCTCCGGAATGCCTTCCATCACGTCCTCGCGCTTTAGCAGCGTAGTGCCCTCGCTCATCAACTCGCTAACCGTTTTGCCATCGCGGGCCCCTTCCATAATCGCCGCTGAAATATAGGCAACCGCCTCAGGGTAGTTGAGCTTTAGCCCACGATCTTTCCTTCTTTCAGCCACCAGTGCCGCTGTAAAAATCAGCAGCTTGTCCTTTTCCTGGGGCGATAGCAACATACAACTTTTCTCCTGCCACACATGTGGAGCTAACCGAAACTAGAGACAAACCATCAGCCACTGACTATATCTCATAGGCCATTGACTATTCTAAAGAGCCAATCTGTTTAGTTCGTGCTTATTGTTATTAAACTTTTCTCTACAAACGCTCTACAGACACAAAAGCTAATTTTGTCTACAGATTTTCTGTGTCTAAAACATGCGATTTTGCTTGTGCTTAAGGGTTTCGGGTCGTCTTTGTTTTAAGAAACACAAAGAAACCACGCTTTTATGTACTGCTGTGTAAATCTTTCTGGCAAATTAACCCCTTTGCCAGAGGAAAAAAGCCACAATCCAATTAGCTCATCTCGCTTAATACCTAAACGATCACTATTCAACTAGGGGAGATTAAACCATGCCCGAAATGTCTGCCAATGTATCTCCAGATACCACACCACGTCCTCAGCAGAAAATTCCGCTGCAAAAGCTATATGAAGACTTGGCCAGCATCGACAAAATGGACGTCACCCAGAGTGCGCGATGTCGTGAGCAGGCGCAGCAGGTTCTGGCCAACACCAGCATTAGTCTGAACTGGAGAGATGCGATCGCAGAGCGCCTGCACGAAGCCAACCACACCCTCGCCATCAAGACCGTCACTAGCGACGACAGTTACTAAGCGTCTCCGCGACAATCTTGTCCCGTGAGCTCTGGTCATTTTTTGAGCACAAAATAGCTACTACAATCGACACATGAGCTCACGCTGGGTAACGGCATATCATGCAAACTTCAATTACACCCAAAATCAAGTGGTCAGTTGACGATTATCACCGCATGATCGCAGCGGGCATATTAGACGACCGAAAGGTTGAACTTTTGGCAGGCGAAATCTACTCTGTGGCTCCAGAAGGGACACCGCACACTTTTCGCAGCATCAGCTTACTAAAAAGACTCACGAACGCTTTAGGAAACCGTGCTGAAGTCCGCGATGCGCATCCTATTGTCTTGTCAACTTCTGAGCCAGAACCCGATATTGCGGTGGTCAAAGGTTCTTTTGAAGACTATGCGGACCGGCACCCTTGTGCTGCAGATGTCTTGCTTGTCGTGGAAGTGGCGAAAACAACCCTCGTAAAAGAGCTCAACCAAAAGCGCCTAGTCTACGCCGCTGACCAGATTCCAGAATATTGGGTCTTAAACCTAAAGGATGCTCAGCTAGTCGTTTTTCGTGACCCTCAAGACGGCGATTATCAATCTAAACAGAGTCTTAAGAGCGGGACCATCTCACCTCTCTCGTTTCCTGACTTGTCCTTTTCGGTCTGGCAGCTGATAACTGGAAAATCTACCGCAGTGTAATCTGCAACTACAGACATGGACTATCGCGTCTTCTTCTTCTTTTTAGAAGCTTTTGCTTGACTGCTGCCAAAGCCTTTACTTTCCTCAGCCGCCTTCTTCTTCTTAAAAGGTAATCTCCCATCACCGAACACAATCGAGAGCTCGTTATTTGGCTGTTTCGTCGGTAAGCCTAGCTCTTGGGCAGTGGGTTTTGCCTCTCGCTGGTCAAAGGACTCAGTTGCCCACTCTGGTTTTGGGAGTTCTAGCTCTTCAGGAGTAAAGTCTTCTTCTTTAGCTAGGCCCATATCAATTTGTACGCTTGGCCAGGTACCACAGATTGTCTCATCCACCCGGCCAGCACTGTAGGCTCCTTCCATTAGGTCAACGTAGGTGGTCCCTTCTAGCTCTATCAGGCCACTGACCAAAAAGCCATTGAGATTTTTTGGATTGCGCGCATAGTCTTGAAGCTGAGCAGTTTCTAATCCTAAAATCTCTTAGAGAACGAAAAGGACTAAAACTTTAGCCTAAACCGATAGTTCGCCACCGACTCCACCAGCCCAATTGCAATAAAATTTGTCAGCAGCGCCGAGCGGCCATAGCTCATCCACGGCAGCGGAATACCCGTAATCGGTGCCAGCCCAATGGTCATACAGATATTGACAATCGCCTGAAACACAATCATCGACAGCACACCAATCGCCAGCAGCGAGCCGAAATTATCCTTTGCATTCTGCGCAATCATTACCAAGCGCAAACAAATTAGCCAAAAGGCAATTAGTAGAGCCATACCGCCAATAAAGCCCAGCTCCTCACCCACTGCCGAAAAGATAAAGTCGGTATGTTGCTCAGGAATAAAGCTCAGCTGCGTTTGCGTGCCTTGAAACAGCCCGCGCCCCCACATTTCTCCCGCGCCAATCGCAATCCGCGACTGAATCAAGTGATAGCCACCGCCCAAGGGATCCTTACTAGGGTCCAAAAATAGCGTCAGACGATCCTTCTGATAATCCTTTAGCAGGCCCCACATCACAGAGCCCAGCTTGCCCGACATCAGGTTTACCACAATGGCAATAATGCCACTGTAAATCGACCACCAGGGTAAAGACCGATAGGCCACAACGCCCATCAAAATCACCCAGGCTATCCACCCCGGCTGCGACACGTAGAACATAATTGCCGACACTAGCGGCGAAATCATGAGAATAAGCCAGCCCGGATTGGTACCGCTCCAATACAGCATTCCGAGTGCGATCGCGCCAAATACCAAAGACGTTCCCAAATCAGGCTGCAAAAACACCAGCCCCCACGGCACAGCCGTAATACTCAACGCCTTTACCATCCCTAGCAGCGTCGGCGCATCGCGATCCTTTAGCGAGGCGGCCAGGGTAATAATTGCCCCCAGCTTGGCAAATTCCGACGGCTGCACGTTGAAGCCAAAAATACTAATCCACCGCTGCGCGCCTAGGCCGGAGGTACCAATCGCCATGACCGCTAGCAGCGAAGCAATTGTGCCTGCATAGATAATCCATCGCCACTGCAACAGAATCTCGTAGCGACTCCGGGCAATCCACAGCGCTAGCAGCATACCCACCACACCAGTAATCGCATGGTTAAGCGAATAGGAATAGCCCGCACTGCCCGTATACTTCTGAGTGCTGGCAATCAGAATGCTAGCAAAGCCTGTGACACCCACTGGCAGCATAAACAGCAGCCAATCGACGCCTTGCCACCCATGAATGAGTTTCTTCCAGCGCCGCTGCATCAGCGAGTAAGGAGAATAGGAAGTCATAATTTTCGTCGTGCCACGCGTCCCTAAGTTAGCGCAGCCACAGAGATTTTAGCCGCTGTTTTCTTAGCAATATCCATCAGGGCGATTGCAGACGCAGAGTCAGGAGCCGCAAGTACAATCGGCAAGCCGCGATCGCCCCCTTCTCTCACCGGCATCTCCATCGGCACCTGCCCAATCAAATCCACACCCAATTCTGCCGCTGCCTTCTCACCGCCGCCATCACCAAAAATGGCGTACTGCTTATCCGGCATATCCGGCGGAATAAAGTAGCTCATATTCTCTACCAGGCCCAAAATCGGCACATTCAGCTGCTCAAACATCTTCAGCCCACGCCGCGCATCCGAGACCGCCACATCTTGAGGCGTCGTCACAATCACCGCACCCGCCAACGGCACCGCTTGAGCCAGCGTCAGCTGCGCATCCCCCGTACCCGGCGGCATATCTACCACCATGTAGTCCAGCTCGCCCCACTGCACCTGGTATAGAAACTGGCGAATTACCCCATTTAGCATCGGTCCACGCCACACCACAGGCTGATCGCGATCGATCAAAAAACCCATCGACACCATCTTCACCCCGTGGTTGAAGGCAGGCTCCAGCACCTGCTGACCGTCCTCATCGCGTACGGTCACGTTCGCTTCACTCAGCCCCATCATAATCGGTGCATTAGGTCCGTAGATATCAGCATCAATCAGCCCCACGGTTGCCCCCGTTTTTGCGAGGGCTACGGCAAGATTAATCGCGACGGTGCTTTTGCCCACACCACCCTTGCCGCTGGTCACTGCCAAAATATTTTTTACGCCGTCAATACCCGTGCGATCTGGCAGCGCTTTTTGCTGGGGTGTTTCAGCGGTAATCTCTATCTCCACGCTTTCTACACCGGGAAGCGTGCGGACGGCTTTTTCGCAGTCTTCTCTAATAAATTCACGCAGCGGACAGGCTGGCGTAGTCAGCACCAGCGTAAAGCCCACGTTGCCGCCATCTACCTTGACATTGCGAATCATATTGAGGGCAACCAAGCTTTTTTGTAGCTCAGGATCTTGAACAGGCTTTAGCACCTCCAAGACGGATTCGGAGTCAAGTGTTTTTATCATGGGTACGAGCGGCAGGTAGCCGTAATTTTCAAGGGGTAGGTCTTTTTTGTTCTTATAGAAAAATATCATTCTTAGGATGGAGCCGGTAGCGCTCTTTTCCAGATTTAGAAGTCGGTCCCGACGGTGATAACGTTGCCTGCTCAGCGGCTTCTACCAGCGATGTGGCCACCTGGGTAATTTGCGGCTTTACCACTGGCCACACCAGCGGCGTTAGCCAACCGCTAAGGGAAATAGAGTACAAAACGCAGGTACCGCAAAGCGTTGACACAATTCGGTACGTAGCCCGTTCTTGTATGCCTGGCAGCGGAAAGACCCGAACGCTAAGCAGCTCACCCGGCAACACCCGCTCTACAAAAACTTGCGTCGATACCGGTAAGTAGCGGCTAAAAGCGCGGTAAATCAATCCCGGCTTGGCATCTTGTCCGCGCGGCGCGTTGGTTCCGGTAATAAGCGGATGCCAATCATCTAGGTCGGCCAAGTTGTTGATGGTTAGCCATAGGGTTTCGGCAGGCGCGGTGCTGCTGACCAAGTAGTTGTGTTCTGTGGTGTAGCCCATGGCCACCACTGAAGTGAAACGAACACGAAATTTGGTGCAGCTATTGGCTATGCCTGTGTACACCTGGTGTATGCACGACTGTAACCATTTCGCTATTAGCTGCCAGGTACGCTGTGGCAAGAGGTTTGTCAGCCTGGCTTTAAATCGTAGACGCTGCCATCGTTTTTGAATCCGTTTTTCTTGAATCATAGTCGTAGCGTAGGGGGGTACGCACAAACTGATTTAACTGGAGAAAGCTGCACACTGATATTCAGTGTGCAGCTTTCTCCAGTTTAGGAGAATGATTCAGTAATAACCTCGTCTGTAACTTTACTGAACACCCTCAATCTTTTCTGTTTTAGCCTGCTACAGGTTGAACGCGACAAACTGCTGGCTTCTGAGGTTGGCTGTTTCTACACCCGTCAAGGTGGCCAGCAGCTCGTTGGTATCGGTGACCAAGATATCATTGCCAGAGACGGTCAAATCGCCAACGCCCAAACCACCCGCCAGCCCGATACGGTCCTGCCTGGAAAAGTCGAGGACCATGTCAGCACCATCGCCTGCCGCCAGCACAAAGATATCGCTACCGTTGCTGCCTTTGAGGCTATCGTTGCCTAGGCCACCCATGAGGACATCGCTACCGTTGCCGCCTCTGAGGGTGTCGTTGCCGTCGCCGCCGGTTAGGCTATCGTTGCCGTTGCCGCCTTCTAACGTATCGTTGCCCAGGCCACCCGTCAAAGTGTCTTTACCATTGCCTCCTTTAAGCCGATCGTTGCCGTCACCGCCGCTAAGAAAATCGCTGCCGTTACCGCCTTCGAGGAGATCGTTACCGCCCAGGCCGATGAGGATATCGTCATTGTTGCGACCTCGAAGGATGTCGTTATTGCTACCACCAGTGAGGGTATCTGGCTTGTTTGAGCCGGTGAGTCTGAGGGGTGAGTCGGTGATGCCATTGATGGTGATGGTGACAGTGGCGCTGTCGGCGAGGTCACTGCCATCGCCCAGGGTGTAGACGAAGCTGTCGGTGTCAGTGTCACCGTTGTTCAATTGCTCAAACTGGCCGTTGGGATTGTAGGTAAAGGTGCCGTCGGCATTGAGGGTGAGGAGGGCTCCAGAAGTGAGGGTGACAGCCTGGCCGACGTTAGTGGCACTGCCGTTGACCGCTGTGACGGTGAGCGCATCGCCGTCGGGGTCGCTGTCGGGGCCGCTGCCGTTGTTAGCGAAGACATCGCCGCTTAGCAAGATATCTTCATCGGTGACGACAGCATCATCGTTAGCAGTTGGTGCTGTGTTGCTCGCGATACCAAACACCACGTAACTCTCTCCGGCATCGCTCTTACCGTTGGGGGCAGCATCTCTGGCTCCAATAATGACATCATCGATGCCATCGCCATTCACATCGCCGGCACGACTCACTGAAAAACCAGAGAGGTCACCTGCATCAATGCCGTTGATAACGAAACCATTGCTCCCGTCTAGTTCAGATAGCTCTAGCGTGCTGCTGAAGCCATTGCGCTGGCCAAACACCACATAACTCTCTCCGGCACCACTCTTGCCGTTGGGGTCAGCAGATCTGGCTCCACTAATGACATCATCAATGCCATCACCATTCACATCGCCGGCACCACTCACTGCAAAACCAGAAAGGCCATCTGCATCAATACCATTAAGAACGAAGCCAATGACCCCATCTAGC
>JBHJIY010000044.1:0-13464 GCA_050042985.1 Phormidesmis sp.
TTGGTATTTGAAGGCGATGGTGAGGGCTTCATTTTGCAAGCTTTTTCTGGCAATAGTGGCTTATCTGGCAATTCTATCGTGCCATCTACTTCCTGGAATAGCCCTGTGCTCTAGCTTTGAGTAGTTTTTCAGGGACGACTAGATAGGCAATGAATGAGAGAATTAGCAGCGGTAGACACCTAGCTTTGCACCCTGGCCGAAGCAGTGCAGACCAAAAGAATACGAACGCTACCCCATGGCCCTACTCGATACCCTGCAAGAAAAGCGAGAAGAAATCCTTGCCATTGCAGCACAGCATGGCGCATTCAACGTGCGAATATTTGGTTCCGTCATCCGGCGAGAAGACACACCTGAAAGAGCGACATCGACTTCCTTATCGACTACGATCCAGCAAAAACGACACCTTGGTTCCCTGGTGGCCTGCTTATGGACTGGCAAGATTTACTAGGCCGAAAAGTAGACATCCTTACAGAAAACGGTGTAAGTCCTCTAATTCGTAAACAGGTATTTGCTGAGACAAAGCCGCTATGATTTCCCCAAAAGGTGTAGGTATATATGAAAAAGACCGCTTCGCTCAGCACACAGCACGTATTAAAGGTGATAAATGACAATCAGGATCACATCCACGAGTTAGCAGTGAAAGCTTTATTTCTGTTTGGTTCAGTTGCTCGAGACGAAGCAACACCTAAAAGTGACGTAGACTTCCTAGTCGAATTTGATCGCCCAGTAGGTTTGTTTACCCTACTAAAGCTAAAGTCTTACCTTGAGGAGTTGCTAGGATGTCCTGTGGATTTGGGTACACCAAATTCACTTCGGCCACATCTGCGAGAGACTGTTCTTCAGGAGGCCATCCGTGCCCTCTAGAGAATTTAACCTAAGACTGCAAGACATGCTTACCGAAATCGCAGTTGTAGAAAAAACCATCGCAGGATTGACCTATGAGACTTTTTCTAAAAACGAGCAAGCACTGCGAGTAATACTGTATAGCCTGGCTGTTATTGGTGAGGCTGTAGCCAGCTCCACTGATGCTTTAGAAGCTGCTAATCCTGAGCTACCTTGGTATCAAATTCGAGGGATGCGAAATATGGTTATTTACGAATCTGGCTCATCAAAGCCCTCGGCATCACCGGCACCGGTGCCGTCATCACTCTCGCTCTCCAGCAAAGCCAACCCCTCATCCCCCTCATCGGCATCGCCATTCCCCTCTTCTTCTGGATTCTTGAAAGCCAGTGGAAACACTTCCAGCGCGGCTTCTACCCCCGCGTCGTCACAATCGAAACTATCCTTCAACAAGACTGCGGTCTCCAATGCCCCTCTATCTACACCGGCTGGAGCCATACCTTCAAACACGACCCCATCTCAAAGCGCCAAGGCTACCTCTGGGACGGTTTGCTCAATCCTAGCGTCTTCATCAGCTACTTTCTAGAAATCATCTTTCTACTCGTCGTCTACAAACTCGACATCATCTGAAGCTGAGAATAGTCGCCTACTGTGAATTCGCAACAGATGGCTACGGATGATTCCTATGATGGATGCTAGCAACACCAAACCACATAGATAATGCTGTAGCAAACTATCTATCCTCAAAGCAGATAAAAAAGCGCAGCCTCAACAACTTATCAGTGAGCGATCACGCCACCATCATCAACCACCGCATCGCCAAGCCTACTAGCGCGACGCCGTCACCGTCGAAACAGCCCCCGTCTCCGGCTAATCCCTGATCAGCATCCGCGTCATCATGACCGTCACCGAGCAAGACGTGCAAGACCTTGACCTTCCCCCAAATCAATTGGCAAAAAGCCTGAGCCTACACCCAAAAACCCTCTCCCTCATAAGTCACCCCTGGAATAAACCAAGAGGCCGGACTAACGTACCGATAGGAGATGCCAATCTCATCTAGCCCCTTTCGCGTATTCGCCGAAAGCGTGTGCCCTGCCGCCACAAAATTTTCTTCAATTCGCCCAGCATTCGTCGATTTTGGAATTACCACCGTCCCTCGCTCAATCGCCCAAGCAATCAACAGCTGAGCTACGCTCATACCTTCAGCCTCAGCCAGCTGTATCACAGCTTCATTCGCCAACAGCGGCGGCTCATCCTTCGCCTTCATACTCTCTGGCCGATCCCCCGACCCCAAAGGAGAATACGCTGTCAGCCGTATCCCCTTTTTCTCACAATAAGCTTTCAGCTCAGGCTGAGGATTATAAGGATGCAGCTCCACCTGATTCATCGCAGGTACGACGCCCGTTTCCTCTATCAGCTTCTCCAGCTTGGATACGCCAAAGTTAGAAACCCCCACGCTTTTGACCAGCCCTTTTTCCTGCAACGCCACCATTGCTTCAAAGGTGACAGACAGCGGACACTCAGAAAGCGGAATAAAATACTCCGGAGCAACCCGCTTATAGTCCGGACTCTCAGATCCCGGATCGACTGCCACCGGCCAGTGCATCAAATACAAATCAAGATAGTCTAGCTTGAGCGCACTCAAAGTCTCCTTGCATCCTTTCTCCACATCTTCTGGTGCGTGAAACGTATTCCACAGCTTAGAAGTCACAAAGAGATTGTCTCTGGCGATCGCCCCTGCCGCCATCGACTCACTCAGCCCTTGCCCTACCTCATCTTCATTCCCATAAATCCAGGCCGCGTCCACATGGGTATAGCCTACCCTCAGGGCCGTCTTCACCGCCTCATACACCGCATTCTTAGGAGACTTCCACGTCCCCAAGCCAAAAGCCGGAATCACATTGCCATCATTTAGCGTAAAAGTTTTCATCGCCATCTTGCAAGAAATAGGTCATGCAGGCATCATAACGACTCCAGCCAAGATCAAGAATCTATCGAAAGAGGCTAGATACACCCAAAAGCCGCTCGCGCTATCAGGGAATTAGGTCACATCACTTCTTAGCCCAGCTATCTCAGCCTAACTGTTAACCTAATTGTTTTAACCTAAATAGTCTCCAGACTCCTTAATCCGCCGCACCAAATACTCTCTCATCTCAATAAATTCTTTCGACACCCGCAAGTCTGAAGGCGAGGTATCAGCCAGCTGCGCCGAGAAAGGGTTCTCAATATCCTCAATAATGCGTCCCGGATTGGCATACATCAAAATAATGCGCGTAGAGAGCAACAGCGCTTCTTCCACATCGTGCGTAATAAAGAAAATTGTCTTATTCGTTTGCTTCCAAATATCTCGCAAACTCAGCTGCATAGACTCACGCGTAAACGCATCGAGCGCTCCAAACGGCTCATCCATCAAAATCATCTTCGGGTCTGCGGCCAATGCTCTTGCGATCGCAGCCCGTTGCTTCATCCCGCCAGACAGCTGATGCGGCAGCTTCTTCGCCGCCTCAATCAACGCCACCATCGACAAAAAATGGCTCACCCGCTGTCGCCGTTCATGAGCAGGCACCCCCTTCATCCGAGGGCCAAAATCTACATTCTTCTCAATTGTCATCCACGGAAACAAATTCGGCTGCTGAAAAACAACCCCCACTTCCGCATTTGGTTTTGTATGCGGCCGCCCATCTACACTCACCGTGCCATAGGTTGGCTGCTCATACCCTGCCAGCACCCGCAGCAGCGACGTCTTCCCACAGCCCGACGGCCCAATCGCACAGACAAAATCTCCCTCTTCAAGGTTTAAGTCAACCGATTCGAGCGCTACAAAAGGCGCATCCGTATCCAAGTTGTAAACCAAATCGATATTGTCTAAAGAGATTAAAGCATTCTCCGTAGGACGAGTGTAGGTAGGTGTAAAGCTTAGCGTTGAGGACTGCTTAGAGGATTGAACTGTCATAAGTTCTGAATAGTATTTTTGGGGGATTGCTGCAAAATAATAGATTCACCGGTAGGGGCATAGCATGCTACACCCCTACCGTGCCGTCAGGAGAAACGGTCGTCTCTCCTACTGTGTAACTGCCGCGTTAAACAGCGCCTTGTTGTACACGTCAATATCTGGTGCAGACGGAATCGCTTCCTGCTTCACCATAAATTCCGCAGAATCTTTTAGCACTTGGCTCATCGCACCCGGTGCCTCCGGTGTACCCAAGAAATCAGCACCCGCTTGCTCTTCAGCGCTCACCCAAACCAGCTCGTTCATCACTGCCAAGCTCTCTTCAGGCGTCAGGCCAATCTCTTCCGAAATTGCTTCTGCCGCTGCTTCAGGATCATTACGATACAGCTGAACCGCTTCATCAAGCGCTCCTACGTACCCCTTCAAAAAGTCAGGATACTGCTGAGCAAACTCAGTACTCACAATCCCAAGGTCAGCAGTGATAATGCCCTTCTCTGCCAGCTGCTTAGCGGTAATCAATACCGTACCGTCAGCATCTGTCATCTTAGAAAGCGTTGGCTGCCAAACAAAGCCGCCATCAATATCGCCACGCTGCCATGCCGCCAACATATCCTGAGGCTGCATGTCCAAAATTTGTACGCTAGCTGGGTCAATGCCCTCACTATCTAGCGCTGAAAGCAAACTAAAGTGAGTGGTCGAGCCAAAGGGCACGCCAATCTTCTTCCCTTCCAAATCAGCCATGGCAGTAATGCCCGAAGCTGCGGTCACCGCAAGGGCTTCATTATCGCCAATCACATCGTGAATGAAATACACCTGATAAGGCAATGACTGAGCAATCCCGGTAGAAACAGGAACAGAGCCCGCCAAGCCAACATCAATACCGCCAGAAACCATCGCCGTATTGACATCACGACCAGAGTCAAACGGTAACCATTGAATATCAACATCAGGGAACTTTGCCTCAGCAAAACCCATATTTTTTGCCAGCACTTCAGCATTAGGAATCACCTGATAGCCGATCCTAAACTCAGCGGGCATTCCGCCTTCTGCCGCGCCACCCGTCGTTGCCTTAGGGCCGCTACAGGCTGCAATCGTAACAACTAATACCAGGCTGAATAAGCTCAGCATGAGATTAAATTGCTTTCCGAACCTTCTCTTGAACCCAAATCTTTTCTTGAACATATAGAGGGGACTACCTTATATTTCTAACGTGGTTGTTGTTGTGGGTAAATTCATGAGCTTACTCCTTGCCAACCCAGGGTAAATACTTTGCCTGGAGCCAGCGCAAGCCTAAGTCTAGCGCGATCGCGATCGCACCCATAATCAAAATGCCAACGAAAATAATATCGCTGCGCAAAAACTTACTCGCATCTAGCACCATCCAGCCAATACCAGATACCGCTGCCACCATTTCGGCAGCCACCAGCGTGGTGTACATAAAGCCCAAAGCCGTTCGCAAGCCCGTAAATAATTCAGGCAAACAGGACGGAAACACAATTTGGGTAAACACCTGCCACTGAGAAGATCCCAGTGAAAGTGCCGCATTAACCCGGTCAATCGGCACCCGCTTCACCCCAGCGACCATAGCAATATACAGCGGCGCAAAGCCAGCCAAAAACAGCAATGCTATCTTCGACCCATCTTCAATCCCCAGCCAAATCACGATCAAGGTGTAGTAAGCAAGCGGTGGCAGCGGCCGGTAAAACTCAATAAACGGGTCTAGCACCGCCCGCACCGGCTTAAAGTAACCGCTGGCCAACCCCATAGGCACCGCTAAGCCTAGCGCCATCACAAACGCAATTAGCAATCGCCACATGCTAGATCCAATGTGAGCCAGCAGAGGTCTGCCCTTATAGCCATTCTGTAGAATGTTAGTAAAAGCATCCCACACTGCTTGAGGCGAAGGGAAAAATAGCGGATCTACCCATCCTAAATTGGTCACCAAAAACCAAAGCCCTACTGCCATCGAAATCGATAGAAACGACAGCATCTTAGACGATAGCCTAAAAGACTTTTTAGAACGCGGCACCTGCCGCCGTGCCCTTTGAATAGCAGGCCGGACAGCGGGGCGATTGGGTTGCAAAGTCATGTAAAAGTAGGCTCATGAATGGTGTCATACTACATCGATTTTAGTTTTTGAGTAAGGAACACCACCCCGTTAGAGACAGCATTCACCCGCAAATCCGCCTCTTTGCGGGTTATCACCAGCGATGAGCAAACAATAAGAACATTTGTAAAGCCAGAAGTCATGCTCGCATCTTGCCCTTTTCACAGGATCTTTTTACTCTTTTTACTTTGCGCAGACTCTACCTGAAGACAACAACACTTTCGCATCCAGATAGCTCAAAAGCGCCACTCGAAACGGCAACAAATTCTTGTACTTTTGCATGTTTGACGAAAGCAGCCGAATAGCTTTAGCCAGCTCACCCGCCGCACCATCAACAGCCATCACAGCCGCCATCGAATACACATACGTCCGAATCGTGAATAAAACACCACCACTCGTTGGCAATCGTCGCAGCGTTTGCCGCTCTACTCGCAGCCAAAGCGTCTGCTCAATATTGTCCTCTGTAATTTCAGGATTGAATTCACTTACATGCTTTTCCTGTGTGAGATGGAGCTCAGGAGAATCCACCACACTCCAGTTAAACCGCAGACCGGGATAGCCCACACGTAGTTTAGAAAACACCTTGTCCACAGGCGTTTTTAGCCGCTTGTCGTAGTCGGGCACGTTCTTATGTATTTGACCCATCGGCTGCGAGATTTTCTCTCTTAGTTTCCAGCGCAACGGAAAACAAACCGAAGCCGCCACCAGCTCATAAAGACCTGTCTCAGCTGGCATCATCAGGCACAAATCTTCCTGCACAAGCCTCGCAGCCAAATCCAACGGTGATTCAGCAAATTCAGAAACTCGCCATATCTGCTGCGACTTTACATTGTGAATACTTGCCTGATGAATACTTGCCTGCTTGCCCGCCCCCGTCATTCGATAAATATCTGGGAATCGCTGTATCAGGTGCTCCAGCAGCAAATCCAAAACCTCCTGCTGAGCCAGTCTCGTCCCTGCAAGCGCTGCGAAAACATCTGCATACCGATGGGCCAGCAGCTGATTCTTATAGTTGCACTGCTCCGCAAAAGACGGCCCGACTTCTATCCACTCTTGCAAATCGAGTGGCTGAAGCCCCATGACCGGCTTTCCCTTTGTTCCTACAAACGGTAGGTACACAACAGCAACTCCTCCACAGCTGGATCCGCTCGACAGCTCAAAAGCTATCCTAAGAAGTATGCAGAAGATACTCAAAAGATGCTGTATCTTTACCTACAGCATCTTTTGAGTGCCTATATCCGTATTTTCTAAATTAGTAGACTACTGCCAGCTGTCTCTAACTGTCTGACAAATCTATCGGAACAAAATTAATCTCCAATTTATAGCCCATCGCCTGAGCATACTCTTCAATTGTTGAAAGTTTTGGAGAAGAAAGCGAGTCAACGTTTTCCAAGCGAGAGATGTTACTCTTCTGCGTGTGTAACGTCTTCGCTAGTTCTTCTTGAGTCAGCCCTGCTTTCTTTCTCAGCGCCACTAATTTTCTGCGCAATTCATAGAGCATCGCTAAAGCTTCGTACTCCGCTTTCACCTCGCTATTAGCCAATGCCTTCTTCTTGAAGCTCTCAAAAGTTGGACGACTCATTATTTAACCTCCTTCATACGCTTTTTAGCTAGCTCAATCTCTTTTTTAGGCGTTTTCTGCGATTTTTTGATGAAAGAATGCAAAATAACAACCTCTTTTCCTTTCACGGTGCAGAATAATGATCGACCAATGCCTTCTTTGCCTCTAGCCCTAATTTCAAATAGTCCCTTACTCATTGGAGCGGTATATGGCTTACCCAGCGAAGGCCCAGAGGACTCTATCATCTCAGCAATGCGCAGGAAATTAGCGAGAATGCCGGGAGGAAATGCTAAGGTCTCCTGCTCAACTTTTTGATTGTAAAAAGTAATAGTCCAACACATATGACTAAGTTATCATATACGATAACTTCTGCGGTCAGAAGGTGAGTATGCATCTCGCCTACGTGGCGAATGTCAGTGTGAGGTAACTGTATCTTTTGAGCCTTGCAAGCTCATATGGCTCATACGGACTGCGCTGTGATAAATCCAGCGGATTTGCTAGGCAGCGATCGCCATCTCCCCCGCATTCAGCACACTAATATAAAACCGCTCAAGCTGCCGAGTAGACGCCTCCCATCCCCAGCGCTCCGCCTCTACCCGTGCATTCTGTCGCAACAGCTCCCGCTCTGCTTTCATCCCCAGTAGCTTCTGCGTAGCAACAATGGCACCCTGCTCATCTGCCGGGTCAAACATAAATCCATTCACACCATCTGTCACAATGTCAGGAATGCCACCAGCTCTGGCCGCGACAACAGGACAACCCGCCGCCATTGCTTCTAGCAACACCAGGCCTAATGTCTCCGTACGCGATGGGAAGATAAACGCATCGGCAGAGGCATAGGCCGCGCCGAGTTCCTCACCCGCCAAATAACCAACAAAGTGAGTTGGCGTGCCTTCAAAGTGTTTTTCTAGCTCTTCACGGTAAGGCCCATCACCGACAAGTGCTAGGCGTGCACCCGGAATCGACTCCAGCACAGGCTTAATCCGGTCAATCTCTTTTTCGGCAGAGAGACGACCAATGTAGATAAGGATAGGTGCATCGGGATTGCCCCCCGTAAACCCTTGACTGAGGCGCGATCGCATTTCATCACTCCTCAGCTCAGGGCGAAACAGCTCCGTATCCACCCCACGCTGCCACACTTCCACCCGCTCAATATCATGTTCCGTTAGCTCCTGCTGCATCACGGTAGACGTGCACAGGTTAATTGCCGCATTGTTGTGCATCGCCTTCAGCAATTCCCATAGCACGCCTTCCAGCAACCCCAAGTTGTAGTGCTCCAGGTACTTTGGCAAATGCGTATGGTAGGAAGCAACCAACGGAATATCCAAAGACTTACTGTAATAAATGCCGCCCAAACCCAGTACCGCTGGATTCACGACATGAATCAAATCCGGCTTAAACTCCTCAATGGCTTCTCTCATAGAAGGCCGGGGAAACGCTAATTTTAGCTCTGGATATAGCGGCAGTGGAAAGCCCGAAACGCCCTTCACCTTCGCACCTTTGTATTCTGTAAGCCCACCTTCCGGGCAAAACACACATACCTCATTACCAAAGCTTTGTAGATGTTCTACCGTATGCTTTAGCCGGGTAACAATACCGTCAACCTTAGGAAGAAAAGTCTCAGTAAAGATAGCGATGCGCATAGGAGTGATTAAGTAGGTTTTGGCTATCCGCTGTGCGGACACTTCGTGATCGACTACGCTCAGCCACCGGGATGTGCTGATTATTGACCGAGGGCTGAGCGTAGTCGTTGGCGTAGCCTTCCGCAGGAATAGGGCGGCTATAAGAAAGACCAGCTTGCCACAACAACAAACCGGTCTTTTTGTGAGAGTTTAATGACTCATCTGTTACTTGTCTCTATGCCAGCTTACCGTTGGCATAATCTGTTTCTTATTCACACGATGCTTGTACTTAATTGCTGTGTTAAGAACAGAATCTAAGAGAGAATCTGAAAGCATATGAGGTTCCAGGCCCAAATCAATCAGCTTGGTAGCCTTCGCATTGAAGTAGTGCTCTTCAGCTTCTACGCGAGGGTTGTCAAGATTCTGAATCTCAACATCCAATCCGAGTGTATTACCTGCTTTCTTCACCATCATTGCCAAGTCATTGATGCTAAACATCTCAGTGAATTGGTTGTAGACTCGGAACTCGCCAGCATCAGCTGGGTTTTCACAGGCAATCTCAATACAGCGAACCGTATCGCGAATGTCAAGCAGGGCACGTGTTTGACTACCCTTGCCGTATACCGTTAGCGGGTGGCCAACGGCTGCTTGAATGCAGAATCGGTTGCGCGCTGTACCAACCACACCGTCATAGTCAAGGCGGTTGATCAACAGTTCATCCATGCCTGTTTCTTCGGTCAGCACACCGTAAACAATGCCCTGATTGAGATCTGTTGCACGTAGGCCCCAAATCTAGCAGGCAAAGTGAATATTGAGCGTATCGTGCACCTTACTTAGGTGATAGAACGAGCCAGGGCTCTTGGGGAAGGGCAGCGTATCTTCACGACCATTGTGCTTAATCGTGATGTAGCCTTCTTCAATATCGATATTGGGTGTGCCGTACTCACCCATAGTACCGAGCTTAATGAGATGGCACTCGGGAAAGTGGTCACGCAGTACGTACAACAGATTGAGGTTGCCCAACACATTGTTCGACTGGGTCATTACCGCATGCTCGCGGTCAATCATCGAGAAGGGAGCCGAGCGCTGCTCACCAAAGTGAACGACCGCATCTGGCTTGAACTGAAGCATCGACTGCTCCAGGAAGGGATAGTTGTTGACATCGCCAATAAATAGCTCAATGTCCTTACCTGTGAGATCCTTCCAGCGCTGAAGCCTGGTTTGGATAGGCGCAATGGGCGTTAGAGTCTCCGACTGGAGCTCCATATCCCAGAGCCTGCGCACAAGGTTATCTAGAATAGCTACATCATGACCTTTATTGGAGAGATAGAGCGCTGTTGCCCAGCCACAGTATCCATCGCCGCCGATTACTAAGACTCGCATGTTGCTTCTTTATGAAACCTTTAATTAATGATCTTTGCTGATGCTCAATTTATCAGGTTTAGGGGTACGCATGAGTAATTTCTTGGGAACTAGAACGTCTCAAAAGAGACCAGCTAACCTAAAAAAGGCTATTCCCTCTCAGGTGAGAATCAGGCCAAAGCCGTTTGATAAAGGCACTTCAGATGATTTTGCTTGCTGTTTTTACCCGCTACTATTTTTTTCGCTGCAAAGATAAAAGTCTTTCGATCTTGAATAAGAACGCTTTAAGGCAAGTTTAAAGACCAAAACTCCTACTGAATATGAGCCCTTTTGATCCTCTGCCCCAAGATAGAATTTGGGCCATATTTGAACCACAGTTAAACCATCTCTACAGAGAATTGAGCTGAAAAATAAGCAAGTGGGTTTCCTGATCATCCGAAAAATTGTCGTCACTCATGACAAACAGACTGCGCTGGCGACCTGCAAGGGTAGGTCCAAATGTCATCGCTTCATAATTTTGTAGCGGCAGCCCCAGCGTAGCTAGATCCAACACCAGCTCTTTTTCGATCGGATTAATGCCACTCACATCTCCCTGCAAAGACTCAACGGTATCGATATCCGTCGCTCCACCAGAGGCCAATTGATACAGCTTAATTGTGAATCCCTGAAAGCCAAAAGATCGTTCTAGGCTCAAAAAATGTCCGCCCTGGTCGAGTACTGCAATCTCAGGAACGCCGTGAAGCACCGCGCCCGTAGGGGCCAAATCCATCTCGTACAGATGTTCAGAAATCAGCGTGGTTTGGTAAGGGTCGATAGTGTAGTGTAGCAGTCGATTCTTATATGGAACTTCAGGCGCAAAGTCAAGGTCTTGCAGCAGCGGTCCTTCGGTCGCGACAAATAATCTGTAAGGCTCGTACACACCGCCCGTTCCAGAAGACACATTAACTGCCAAAGCCTCAAATCCAAGATTCTCTTGAATGCCCTGGCTTTGCACAAAGTCAGCCGGCGGCTCTGCCTCATTTGGCTCATCTGGGCTGTACCGCTCAGGAATCGGAAGAGACTGCTTCAGCTGACCAGTAGTAATGTCGTATTCACCAATTGCAGGCGAAATCTGCGCCCGAGGCGAACCTTCTGTCGAAATCAGCAGGGTATTGCTAGGCGTAATGGCCATCCCTTCAGGATCTAGCAACCCTGCTGCGTAAGGATTGCCCTCTGTGTCTTTTAGATAGGTCACGGCCTCCACGCTGAGACTGGGTGGATTTTGGATATCGCCAAGGCGTCCAGAGAGCTTGAATGTGTAAAACCGGGGGCGATCGCGAGTATCAGAAAGCGCGTACAGCTTATCGCTCGGCACATCGTAAGCGATCGCACTAATTCCCCCCACAGGCTCCCCATCAAAACTCTGCTTCGGTAGCACAACACTCCCCACCAAATCTACCGACAAATCCAAAAACAACCGGTCCTCCGCACTCACCTGAGGCAGCGCGCACCCGCCCAATAGCGCCAGTACTAATACCCCGCTGAGCATTGCCCGTAGCTGCCGTTTAGCGATCCGTTTAGCGATCGCAAAAACCGCTTTTCCAGTCATCTTTTTGGGCCCCATTGTCAAAACTTGTCTAACGCTAGCCATCAACTATCTTGCATCCGAAAGAGTATGCATAAGGGTAGAATATTTAAGCCCCTCTTCCCCTCATTCGATCGGCTCTTTTAGGCTTTTACGTTTGGGTTTAATTCCTAGCGTCAATTCAATGAACAACGGCTGGACCTATTACGACCGCATCACCCCCGCCACCGCAGGCCAAACCGTCCTCGCCTACTACACCGAGCGCTACACCCACTCCACCCAGCAAGCTTGGCAAACCCGCATAGAAAAAGGTCAAATCTTACTAGATGGTCAGCCAGTCACCGCTGGTACACGCCTATCTACAGGTCAGCAGCTCAGCTATTACCGCCTACCCTGGCAAGAGCCCACTGCCCCCCTCAACTTTGAAGTCCTCTACGAAGACAATCACCTCTGGGTTATTGCCAAACCCTCCGGCCTTCCTGTTTTGCCTGGCGGTGGATTTCTAGAACACACCCTGCTTCATCAATTGCGCGATCGCTACCACACCGAAACCCCAATCCCCATCCCCAGCCTCGGCCGAGGCACCTCTGGAGCCATTCTCATCGCCAAATCCCAAACCGCTCGCACCCACCTCTCTCGCCAGTTCAGAGTCCGCACTATCTCGCCAACCTCAGCTATTCCATCGATACAGCCACCCCTCACAAAAATCTACCGAGCCCTTGTTTCGTCTAGTCAGCCGGTTCCAAAAAACCACTTCACCTGCACCTATCCCATTGGCAAACTCCCCCACAATCAGCTCGGATATATATACGGACGCGTCTCCGAAAATGCTCCCAAAGCTATGCCCTCCCGCAGTGATTGCGCCGTTATTGAACGCCGCTCCAACGCCACCCTGATTGATGTGTCCATCGCTCCCGGCAGCCCTCATCAAATCCGTATCCACCTCGCTGCCGCAGGCTATCCTCTCCTGGGCGATCCGCTCTATCCTGTCGGCGGCGTCCCCTCAGCCACCGGCACCGTCATGCCCGGAGACACCGGTTACCACCTGCATGCCCATCAACTAAGGTTTATCCATCCTCACACCGGGCACCCTGTATCCATCACCGCTAATCCGCCCAATATCCTTAAAATTCAGTCCAAATAGCCAGCAAAAAAGACCAGTTGAAAAACGGGACTCCGCACTGTACAAAAGGATTCGTGATGATTTACTTTCTTTGATAAGTCTTGATCAACTTTCAATTGAGATGCCCAGTCTAAAAACGCCCGCTCCCGACTACATTCTCTATGCTCAGCACGGTTGGGCTGACGTCAACCAAGGCATCGGTCAGCTAGCCAAGCAAATTGCTAGTCCCAGGGCCCGAGTCGTTGTCCCAAATCTCGGCTTCGTCAACACCTGGATTCGCATTACGCCCCTTATCGATCGCGTCGAGGCGATCGCACACCAAACCCAAACCGAAC